>JANJTQ010000176.1 GCA_024711005.1 Opitutaceae bacterium
CGGTTCGCGGCTGAAACCGGTGAGGGTGTTGAACAGATTGGCGGCGTCGGAGGTCAGCTCCTCGCGGGCGGTGAAGTAGCTGAGGTCGGTGTAGAACCGCGCGGTTCTCGGGTTGTAATTGCCGGTGCCGAGGTGCGCGTAGCGACGGAGCAGTTTGTTTTCGCGGCGGACGACGAGGGAGCACTTGCAATGCGTCTTGTGTCCGATGAGGCCGTAGACGACGTGCACGCCGGCCTCTTCGAGCTGTTTGGCCCATTGGATGTTGTTGGCCTCGTCGAAGCGGGCGCGGAGTTCCACGAGCGCGGTGACTTGTTTGCCATTCTTCGACGCCTCCATGAGGGCGCGCACGATGGGCGAGTCGCCGCTGGTGCGGTAGAGCGTCTGCTTGATGGCGAAGACCTGCGGATCGCGCGCGGCCTGCTCGACAAAATCGACGACGGGTTGAAACGAATCGTACGGATGATGCAGCAGGACATCCTGCGCGCGCAGCGTGGCGAAGATATCGGACGGCTCGTGAAGCGGGGAGGCGTTGACCGGGGTGAACGGGGGGTACTTCAAATCGGGCCGGTCGATGTCGGCGAGGCTCATCAGACGCAGGAGATTGAGCGGGCCGTTGAGGCGGAAAACGTATTCGTGCGAAAGATCGAGGTGGTCGAGCAATGTGCTGAAGATGGCGTCGTCCACTCCCTCTTCGATTTCAAGGCGGACGGCCGCGCCGCGGCGGAGGTTGCGGAGTTCCTCCTCGATTTTTTTGAGTAGATTTTCGGCTTCCTCCTCGTCGATGTAGAGATCGCTGTTGCGGGTGACGCGGAACGCGTGGGCGCCATTGACGCGATAGCCGGGAAAAAACTCACCGGCGCAGAGCTTGATGACTTCCGAGAGGAACAGAAAACGCTGCGGACTCGCGCCGGTCGGGTCGATGGGCACGAGGCGGGGGAGAATCCGCGGGACGGGCAGGATGGCGATGAGCTGCTCGATCTCGGGGGTGGTTGGATTGTCGAGCGAGACGATGACGTTGAGCGTCTTGTTGCCGAGCTGCGGGAACGGATGCGACTGATCGAGCGCGAGCGGAGTGAGCACGGGAAAAACCTGCTCGTGGAAATAGGCGGTGACCCAGGCGAGTTCGTAGGGGGTGAGCTCGGCCGCGGTCTTGAAGACGATGCCTTCGGCGGCGAGCGCGGGGATGAGTTGGTTTTGCCAGCAGTCGTATTGGTCCTCGACGAGGGAGGCGACGACGGAGTGGATGCGGCGCAGCGACTCCTTGGGGCCGAGGCCATCGACACTGGGCTCGGTGACTCCGCTCTCGACCTGTTGGATGATTCCGGAGACGCGAATCTCGAAGAACTCGTCCAGATTGGAGGAGACGATGGCGAGGAACTTGACCCGTTCGAGGAGCGGATGCTTGTCGTTTTGCGCCTGCTCCAACACGCGGCGATTGAAGGCAAGCCAGCTCAGCTCGCGGTTGAAATAGGCGGCTTTGACCGGTTTGCCGGAAGGTATGACGGGCCGATGGCGGGGCTTGGGCGTGAGAACGCGGTCATCCGCAGGCACGGCCGCGGCGGGGGCGGCGGGCTTGGTCGGACGGGTCTTTTTGCGCTTCGTGGCCATCAGGAAAAGACGGAGAAGCGTAAAGTGGTCGCAAGGCGAAACCAGCCTTTAATGGCTTAACGCGGGAATGTAACGGGGGCGGTGGGCGGGGTGAGCGAAACACGACGACTCGCCGCCTCTACTCATCACTCGATCCAGAGGGTTTTTACGTTCACGAACTCGCGAATACCGAAGCCGCCGAGTTCGCGGCCGAGACCCGAGTCCTTGACACCGCCGAAAGGGAGGCTGGCGTCGGAGCGGACCTGTGCGTTGACGAACACCATGCCGGCGTCGATGTGCTCGCGCGCAAGGGCGCGGGCCCGGCGGCGGTTGCGGGAGAATAACGCCGCGCCGAGTCCGTAGGCGGTGTCGTTGGCAATGCGCAGGGCGTCGGTTTCGTCCTTGGCGGAGATAATTGCGGCGACCGGGCCGAAGAGTTCCTCGTCGTAGGCGGGCATGCCGGGGCGGACGCCGGTCAGGACGGTGGCGGGGTAGAAGAACCCCTTTCCATTTTCGGGAAGATTGCCGCCGAGGAGAACACGGGCGCCGCGCTTCACGCTTTTATGGACTTGAGCGTGCAGTTCGTCGCGCAAGTCGGCGCGGGCGAGCGGACCATAGTCGGTGTTTTTTGAAGTGGGGTCGCCGATGCGGCGGGCGGCCATGCGGGCGGTGAGTTTGATTTCAAAGGTGGCGCGAACGCTTTCGACGACGATGAAACGTTTGGCGGCGATGCAGCTTTGGCCGGCGTTGGTCAGGCGGGCCTCGGCGCAGACCTCGGCGGCCAGGTCGAGATCGGCGTCGGCGAGGATGACGTAAGGATCGCTGCCGCCGAGTTCGAGCACGGCGGGCTTGAGGACGGCGCCGGCGAGAGCCCCGACCTTGCGGCCGGCGGCGGTGCTGCCGGTGAGGGTGACGCCGCGGACGCGCGGGTCTTTGATGATCGCGGGTATTTGTTTCGAGGATACGAGTAACGTGCGCAGAAGTCCGGCGGGTACGCGGGCCTTGATAAAGACGCGTTCGATCGCGAGGGCGCAGCCGCTGGTGTTGGACGCGTGTTTGAGAAGGATCGTGTTGCCGGCCATGAGCGCCGGAGCGGCGGCGCGGAAGAGCTGCCAGAACGGGAAATTCCACGGCATGATCGCGAGCACGACGCCGAGCGGTTCGAAAACGACCTCGGTGTTTTTGGGCGAGCCGGGAGGCCGTTCGGGTTTGAGGAAGCGGGCGGCGTGCCGGGCGTAGAAATCACAGCAGGCGGCGCATTTTTCGATTTCGAGACGGGCGGCGGAAAGGGGCTTGCCCATCTCGGTGGTGATGAGGCGGGCGAGGGTGTTTTTCTGACGACGCAGGGTTGTGCCGAGAGCGGTGAGGTGCCGGGCGCGTTCGTTGACGGGGAGATGTCTCCAGTCGAGGAAAGCGGCGTGGGTTTCGGCGAGTGCCGAGTCGATTTGGCCGGCGGTGTGTTCGCGGTGGCGCTGAGTCTGCACGCCGGTGGCTGGGTTGATGGAGACGAGGGGCATGGGGGATCAGACCGAAATGCGCGCGAGGAGTGACCGCCAAAATGCGGGAAAGCGAAAGTAGGGCCGAATTCGGGCGGTTATTTGTGCAATTCCGGGAAGAAGAGAGGGGCGCTCAAGGCGAGGCCGTCGGCGACGCTGGTGAATTCCTGGCCGTCGCGGATTTTTTCCTGTCCGAAACGTTTCACGAACTCCGCGCGCAGACTGCGGATGAGCGAAGTGCCGCCGGTGAGGAAGACCGTCTCGATGCTCGCGGGGGCGACGCCGGCCTCGACGAGGAAATGATCGAGGTAGCCGGCGATGGACGCGGTCAGGTCGGCGGAGTTCTTGTTGAATTCGGAGCGACTCATGCGCAGGTCGATCGGAATCTTTGGATGCGTGAACTGGATCGGCGTGGTGACCTGCGTGGTGAGTGCGATCTTGGCGGCCTCGAGCACCTGAAAAAGGGCGAAGCCTTGGTTTTCCTTGATGAGGGCTTGGAAACGCTCGAAGGCGGGCGGGTCGTTGGAGAGGCCGACGAGGCGCCAGAGGAGGTCCATTTTCTTCGCATTACGCAGGAAGACGATTTGGTCCCATTGGCAAATCGTGCGGTAGAGCGAGTCGGGCACATCGATCTGTTTGCCCCAGCTGTCGTAGGTGGCGCCACGGCCGAAGAGCGGGGTGACTTTGTGCCACATGGTGGCGGCGTCGTATTTGTTGCCCGCGACGGGCAGGCCGCCGGTGGCGAGGATGTCGGCCATGCGATCGGCGAGGCCCTGGCGGGCGGGATCGAGTTGCACGACCGTGAAGTCCGACGTGCCACCGCCGAAATCGCCGACGAGCACGCGCTCGGGTTTGGTGATGCGCGATTCATACGCGAACGCGGCGGCGATCGGTTCGTATTGGAAGTGAATCTCGGTAAAGCCGGCGAGGCGGGCGGCGCGGTGAAGGCGTTCCTCGGCAAGTTGGTCCTCCTCGGGATCACCGGAGAAAACGGCGGGCCGGCCCAGCACGACGCGTTTCACGTCCTGTTTCGTGACGGCGTCCGCGCGGGCTTTGAGGTGCTGAAGGAAAATCGCGATCAGGTCCTCAATGAGATAGGTCTGATTGTTGATCACGGTATCGGTGAACGTCTTGTAGGGCAGGATGGTTTTGATCGCCTGGAAAAAACGTCCGCGCATCTCGTCCTCGACGTAGCGAAGTTTGGCGGCGTTTCCGAGGGCGGGGGCGACCCGGCGTGTGGTGTACGGGAAATACATGAACGATGCATCCACGTCGGCGATGCGTGGGTCGCGTACGAGGGTGCGGGTGGTGGCGTTCCAGATGGTGACGGCGGAGTTACTGGTGCCAAAATCGATGCCGTAAATAAACGTGTCCATGCGGGGGCGCGAAGGGCAACGGTTGTGGGCGGGAGTTACAAGCCCAATGGGGGGCGGCTTGCCTGGGGTGGCGGACTGCGGGATCCCGGACGGGACGTCCATGCCCTCAAGGCCGGCCGGTGGCGGCGCCGGTGGGGAGGACGGAGGCGCCGCGGGCACCTACGCGTGCTCCGGGATAATTGGCGAGGAAACGTTCCTCCGCTTCGATGCTGCCGACCAGGATGAGTTCGTGGGTGGGCTCGAACACATGATCCGGCCCCGGGTTGATGTGGGTTGCGCCACCGTCTTGTACGCCGATGACGAGACAGCCGGTGTCTTGATGAATGCGGGAGTCCGCGAGCCTTACGCCGTGCAATTTGGACGGGGTCTTGACGCGGAAGGCGTGCACGCCCTCGGCGACCATCAACAGATCGCCGCCGAGAAGCGTGCTGCACAGGGCGTTGGCGGCGAGGATGGGATAGGACATCACGAAGTCGGCGCCGGCGCGGTGGAGGGTGGTGACGTTTCGCTCATGGGTGGCGCGGGCGATGATCTGGACGTCGGGGCGAATGCGTCGGCAGAAGACCGTGAGGTAGATGTTGGCGTCGTCTTCGTGGCTGGTGAGGACGACGGTGCGGGCCTTGAGGAAGCCGGCCCGGTGCATGGTCTGAAGATCGGCCGCGTCTCCCAAGGTGGTGCGATCGGGATCGGGACTGCGACCGGTGACTTTTTCGACAAAGCGGTAGTCGAACCCCATGATCCCGAGCGACCGGGCGGTGGCGCGGCCGACACGACCGGCGCCGACGATGACGACAGGGGTCGACGTGACGGGGGCGGCGCCGTGATGCCGGTTGAAGCCGGCGAGTTGATCGCGGGAGCCGGCGACGATAAGCATCATGCCCTGTTGAATGAGAAGATCGGGGCTGGCCGGGTGGTAAACGCCGCGCATCCATCCGCCGATAAGGGTGAGCCCGGTGTTTTCCCGCAGACCGCTTTCACGCACGGTACGCCCGACGAGTCCGATGCTGGAGGCGGTGGCCTCCGCGATGAGCAAGGGGCCGAATTCGCCGACGATGTGGGCCTGGGTGGATCCGGCTTCAACGCAGCGCGCGAGGAAATTGCCGAGCATTTCGTCGAGGCGGAGGATCGACGTCGCGCCGGCCATCGGAAGGATTTCGGTGGACGGGAGTTCCTTGGCGGTGGCCGCGATCGGCGTGTCGGGCGATTCCTGGCGGGCGGTGAAAACGGCGTTGGTGTTGGGTATGTCGGCGTCGGTGGCGATGACGAGGGCGGCTTCTTTTATGCGGGCGAGCTGCCAGGACTCGGGGTTGTCGGGCGTGCCGAGCATGACGTGGACGCCAAGTTCGAGGAGGCGCAGCGCGGTTTCGTGATCGGGCACGAGGACAATGTAGGGGCGCTGATAATGTTCGAGACGCGGGATGACCGCGGCGGTGATGGGTTCGTAGGTGGTGAAGATGACGTGATCGCGAATGCCCGACGGGGCTTTTCTCGGGGTGCGCGCGGCGGCTTGGGCTGCCATCCACGGTGCGTAGAAAAACTCGATGAACGTGAACGGAAGAAGCATCAGGAGGAACACCAGTCCCGAGAGCATCACGACCACCG
Organism: Opitutaceae bacterium; assembly: GCA_024711005.1. Taxonomy (GTDB): domain Bacteria; phylum Verrucomicrobiota; class Verrucomicrobiia; order Opitutales; family Opitutaceae; genus Rariglobus. The sequence continues at coordinate 6,062 of JANJTQ010000176.1, forward strand.
AGAACAGCTTGCCGAGCGGGCTGTGGAACGTGATGTCGCCGAAGCCGAGCGTGGTCATCACGGTGAACGTCCAATAGACACCATCGAAGAGGTGATGCGCACGGCCCTCATGCGCCATGATCAGGTGAAAGATCACGCTGAAGAGGACGATCATGCCCGCGAGAGCGCCGAGAAACTTCAAGAGCAGGCGAATGTTGCGCTGCTTGGGTTGAGACTGCCGGACGATCTCGGCGATGGTGGCGGGGAGAAATTTCACGAAGGGATCAGGGGGGGCGGCAGCGGCGGCGAGTCAGACGTGAAGGAGACGGACCCGCGGCGACCGCGGCGGTGTCGACCGCGGATCAATCCATGCGTCAGGGAGGAGCGCGCAACAATGAAGTAAGTTTCGGGAGGGCGGGAACGGAGCGGGAATTCTGTTCCCGCTCGATTTCAGGCCAGACGGTCGGCGATGCGCAGGCCGGGGATTTTTTGAAAATGCGAGTCGAGGGTCAGCACGGTGGCGTCGGCTTCAAGGGCGGTGGCGGCGATCACCAGATCAGGCAGTTGAAGGACATCGCCCTGCCGGTCGAGTGACCACGCGAGTTGGGCGACGCGTTCCCAGACGGCGTTGGTCGTGGGCAGATAAACCATCACGGCGAACGCCTCTTGGAAGCGTCGCCGCACATGAGGATCGCGTCGCCCGCGTGTCACTTCGGCGACAACGAGTCCACAGGTAGCCAACTCAAACTCACTCGCGCCCGTCGCAAGCTCCTTGAACGGGTCGATGTAGCGACGAGCGCGGGTGATGTAGAAACTGCTGTCAGGAAGAAGCAGGTTTGTCGCCATAGGGTGCTTGGTCTTCAGCGGCCTTCCAGCCGTGGTCGTCGAGGGCGTCGGCGGGACCCGGTGCAAACTCGGCAGCGAGTTGGTCGGGCGTGAGTCCCAGGCCCTGCGACAACAGCTCCTTCAACTTATGACGACGGGCCATTTCGTTGAGGGCGAATTCGACGGCGGCGCGCTTGGTCTTGGCACCGGTGATCTTCATCACGCGGTCCAAGACCTCCTCGTCGATATGCATGGTCATTTTCATAACGCGAACACGATATGGCTCGCGAGCCATATCACGCAAGCGGGAAGTATGGCTGCACAGCCATATCGATTGTTAGTTGTTTATAATTAACTGAAAATACATATTTGTAACTTATTAAGTGACAAATATGTCTTGTTTGGTTTGTCGGCAAGGTCGGGCAAAAAAAGCCCCGACGGCGGCGTCGGGGTTTGGCGGGGAGGGGGGCGGCTCGGTCCGGTCCGGCTTGTTGGGCCGAGGGAGGCAAGACGGACGACCAGGGAGGTCGTCCGTCTTTTCGGATCAGACGGTTTCCAGGAGCTTGTAGAGGCGGGCGACCATCTTGCTCGGGTCCTCGAACAGGCCGGCACTGATGAGGGCGTTGTCCAGGATCTGCTCGGCCACGAGCGCCGCTTTTTCAGGCGAAGCGGTACGGGTGGCGGCGAGGTGTTTGATGACCGTGCTGCGCGGGTTGATCTCCAAGTTGACCTTCACCGGGGCATCGGCGCCGTCCTTGTTCATGGCCTTCATCATGCGGCGCATTTGGGGCGACATGAATTTGTCGGCGTTGACGGCAAGGGCGGGCGAATCGACGAGGCGGTCGCTGGGCTTCACCTCTTCGACGCGGTCGCCGAGGGTGGTCTTGATCCATTCGGCGAGGGCCTTTGCGTCGTCTTCGCTGAGGTCACCCTCGGCCGCGGGCGGCTTGGGGGCGTCGGCGAGTTTCACGTCGGCGTGGTCGGCGGCGATGAGCTTCTTGCCGTCAAACTCGCGGACGTTGCTCATGACGTATTCGTCGACCGCTTCGTAGCAGAAGAGGACCTCAAGATTGCGGGCCTTGAAGCCTTCGAGGTACGGGCCGCTTTCGATGGCGGCGCGGCTGGGTCCGAGCAGGTAATAGATTTCCTTCTGCTCGGTGCCCATGCGGGAAACGTAGTCGGCGAGCGAAGTGGTCTTGCCCTTTTCGGTGAGCGAGGACTCGAAGCGGAGGAGTTTAACGAGCTCGTCTTTATGCGTGTAGTCGAGGGCGGCGCCTTCCTTCAGGAATACACCGAACTCGGCGTAGAATTCGTTGTACGCGTCGGTGCGGTTCTTGGCTTCGTCGGAGAGGAATTTGATGAAGCGCTTGGTGATGACCCGGTTCAATTTCTCGATGAGGGAACGGTCCTGCATCGTCTCGCGCGAGATGTTGAGCGGGAGATCTTCGCTGTCCACGACGCCCTTCATGAAGCGGAGCCATTCGGGAAGGAGTTCCTTGGGCTTGGCATCGATGAGGACCTTGCGGCAGTAGAGCGAGACGGACGGCTCGAGGCGGGCCATGCCGAACTTCTCCGTGTTGTCCTTGGGGACGAAGAGCAGGGCGTTGATTTGGAGCGGGGCGTCGGCGCTGAAGTGGAGACGCAGGCGGGGCTCGTCGTAGGCGTGGCTCTGGAACTTGTAAAATGCGGTGTATTGCTCGTCGGTGATCTCGTTTTTCGAGCGGAGCCAGAGAGCCTCGACCGTGTTGATGTGCTTGCCGTTGAGGTTGACCGGGAAGGAGACGAAGGCGCTGTAGCGTTCGAGTATCTCCTTGATGCGGCTCTCGGTGGCGAATTCGCCGCAGTCTTCCTTGAGTTCGATGACGATCTTGGTGCCGCGTTGCAGGTCTGCGACCTCCTCGATCTCGTAGCTGCCGGAGCCGTCGCTGGTCCAGACGTGACCGGCCTCGTCCTTTTTCCAGGAGCGGGAGTAAACCTTCACGGTCTTCGCGACCATGAACGCGGAGTAGAAGCCGACGCCGAACTGGCCGATGAGGTTGGCGTTTTTCTGTCCGCCTTCGCTGAGGGCCTTGAGGAAGGCCTTGGACCCGGAGTGGGCGATGGTGCCGAGGTTCTCGATCAATTCGGCGCGGGTCATGCCGAGACCGGAGTCCTGGAGCGTGAGGGTTTTCGCGGTGTCGTCGCTGGTGAGGTTGATCTCAAGGGCGAGTTGGTCGTCGGCGACGTCCTTTTCGGTGAGTTGGAGATGGCGGAACTTTTCGAGCGCGTCGGAGGCGTTGGAGACGAGTTCGCGGACGAAGATCTCTTTCTCCGTGTAGAGCGAGTGAATGACGATATCGAGGAGCTGCTTGATCTCGGCTTGGAACTCGAATTTTTGCGGAGTGGCGGTGGACATGGTGGAAGGAGTAATCGTGTGGGTTAAGGTATAAACGTTGGTTAAGAAAAACGAAAAAGCCCGTCATTTTAGCGGGCTTTGAAAAAAATCAAGACGGAGGTGGGGACGGTGGTTTTTGAACACGAAATCCACGAATTCCACGAAATACACGTGGGAGCGGGGAGCGTCGGCGACGCGGGCTCGGAACGGGTCGCTGCGCTCGATGGGCTGGACTTGCCAGCGAGGGCGGACAACCTGCCGGGACGATGAACTTTGAGCGCGTCATACGCCGGGTGGTGGGCGGGTTGGAGGCGGAGGGTGTTCACTATGCGTTGATTGGCGGTTTCGCGATGTCGTTGCGCGGGTTGCAGCGGTCCACGATGGACTTGGATTTTATTCTGATGATGGAGGATTTGACCAAAGCGGATCGTATTCTGCGGGATTGCGGCTACGAACGCGTGTTTCACTCGGAGAATGTTTCCCATTACGTTTCGCCTGATCGGGACTGGGGCAGGATTGATATTTTGCATGCTTTCCGAGGTCCTACGCTTGGAATGCTCAAACGCGCGGAGGTCCTGCCGGTGCTGGAGGATTTGGGGATCAAGGTCGTGCACATCGAGGACATCGTGGGGTTGAAGGTTCAGGCGTTGGTCAATAACCCGGATCGAGCGACGAAGGACTGGGCGGATATCCGGATGATGCTGGAGGCCGCGGGCGAGCAGAGCCGCGGGATCGACTGGGAACTGATCGCCGATTACCTGTCGCTTTTCCAATTGGAGTCGAAACTGGCGGAGCTAAAGGAGTGGCATGGCAAGGTTGAGTGACAACGATCGAAGGCAATTGAAGGAGGCCTGCGGACCGACCCTGCGCCCGGCGGTGAGGTGGCCGGTGCGTCCGATCTCCGAATACGTCGCTTTCGCCACCTTTGCCGCGCGTTGCGCTCCGCCGAAGGAGTTCAAACCCATCACGCGGGGTTCGCATTGGAAGTTGTAGGTGCGCGAAGCGCTGCGCGGGCTCACCGCAGGATGGGATGGTCGGCGAGGGTGAGGAAGTCGCGGATGCGATCTTGTTGCGCCCGGTCGACGGTCTGGCCGGTCGACAAACTCCGTATGGTGTCGATCGCTTCGGTGAGACGTTGTGCGAGTGTCTGGAGCGTCGGGTCGTTCGCGAGGAACTGCTTGGGCGGAAGGCTGGCGCGGATGCGTTCGAGGCCTTGGGCGGCTTCTTCGAGGAGCCGTGGGTTCATCTTGTTGAGTTCGAACAGCGCTCGCCGGTCGGAGGCGAGCACGCCGTCGGTGCGGGAGAGTTGCTGGAGGACGCGGCGCGGAGTGGTGGTGATTTCGTCGGGCGTGATCTGGCGGGTTTCCGTTTCGGTCTTGCTGCGTTGATTGACGGTGGTGAACGGCGGCTGCACCAAGCCGTCCCAGACGCTGGGTTGGAGCGTGACGAGCGAGGCTTGCACGGTGGTTTCGGTGGTGGTGCGGAAGGCGACGGGGACTTTCACCGTGGAGGGGACGTCGAGCACGCGGCGGATTTCGGAACCGACTTGAGTGGCGGTGAGGATTTCGGCGAAGAGGCCGAGGTTGACCGGCTGGGCGCTGCGCAGGAAGACGGCGCGCTGGCGGGCCGCGTCGAGCGAGGGCTGTTCAGACTTTAATTTGGCGAGGTCGAACTTGTCCCACGTGACGAGGATCGGGGCGCTTTCGGCGGAGGTGACAACAATGAGGCCCTCGGGGCGGGCCTCCCAGATGCCGGCGAATTCCACGGAGCGCCCGTTGGCTCCGGTGAGTTTGACGTCTTCGGCGTGGACGATGGAGGAGAGTACGAGTGCGAGGAGGGTGAAGCGAGTGAACATGATGGGTGGGGGAGGTTGTTTGCGACCGGCCCGCCCCGGAAATGTTCACCCTCGCGACGGCGGGCGGACCCCGTGCCGTATCCGGGGTTACGGAGCGGCGGGTCCGGCCGGAGCGATTTCGACGGCGGGAGA
>JANJTQ010000199.1 GCA_024711005.1 Opitutaceae bacterium
AAGTCATGTCCCAGGGCGTGAGCTTCGTGTTCTAAGATCAGGACGTGGAAGAAGCGGTGCATCGCTTTGAACACGACCAGATTCGCCGCCTGCCCGTGTTGAACCGCGACAAGCGACTCGTCGGCATCGTCTCCTTGGGCGATCTCGCGACGGACACCGACCCACACTGGGGCGGCGAGGTCCTTAAGGAAATCTCCGAGCCCGCACATCCGAATCGTTGACCATCCAAATCCATGAACAACACCGGCACAGCCCCGGACCTCTGGTGGCGCGGAGACGTCCAGATTCCCGCCGGCCACTCGATCCTTGATGGCATCCTTGAGGTGCCGGAGAGGGCGCGCGGCCTTGTTATTTTCGCCCACGGCAGCGGCAGCAGCCGTCACAGCGCGCGCAATCGTCACGTGGCCTCCACCTTGCAACGCGAAGGACTCGCCACGCTGCTTTTCGACCTGCTGACGTTGGAGGAAGAACACCTTGATGCCCGAATGGGGCATCTGCGTTTCGACATCGACTTCCTGTCCGGACGGCTTCGCGCCGCCACAGGCTGGGCCGCTCATCAGGAGCAGACCGCCGGCTTGCGCACCGGCTATTTTGGCGCAAGCACCGGCGCCGCGGCGGCATTGGTCGCCGCCAGCGAGGATGAGAACGCATACGCCGTCGTCTCCCGCGGCGGCCGGCCCGATCTCGCCGGGGACGCCCTTCTCCGGGTGGACGTGCCTACGTTGTTGATCGTGGGCGGCGCCGACGAACAGGTGATCTCGCTCAACGAACAAGCATTTGCCCAGCTGCGCTGCACCAAGCATCTCGAGATCGTCCCCGGCGCAACCCACCTCTTCGAGGAACCGGGTGCGCTGGACACCGTCTCCACCCTCGCCGCCGGTTGGTTCGATACACATCTGCCGGTATCCGGATGGAGCCCATGACCACCGACCGTCCATATCAGGATCGCCGGTCCGCCGGACGCGTGCTGGCCCGGTTTCTCGCGCTTGCCCCGGTGGGGGACCATCCGATCGTGCTCGCGCTCCCCCGCGGGGGCGTTCCGGTGGCCGACGAAATCGCCACCGCGCTGGGCGCGCCGCTGGACGTGTTTCTTGTCCGCAAGCTCGGCCTGCCCGGACAACCGGAACTTGCCATGGGCGCGCTCGCTTCCGGCGATGTCCGGGTGCTCGACGAAAACCTGATCGAGTTCGCCGGCGTCACGCCCGAGGAGCTCGCGGCGGTGATCAAACGCGAAACCAAAGAGCTGGAACGCCGGGAGTCACTCTACCGCCGCGGACTCCCGCCGCGGAATATCGCGGGACGGTCCGTGATCGTGGTCGACGACGGGCTTGCCACCGGCTCGACCATGCGCGCGGCGGTCGCCGCGTTGCGACGGACCGGCTGTCGCCATCTCACGGTGGCGGTCCCCGTTGGTGCACGCTCGACGTGCGCCGAGCTTGCATCCGAGGTCGACACGCTGGTCTGCCCGTTGCAGCCGGAGCCGTTTCATGCAGTGGGACTTTGGTACGACAATTTCCTGCCCACGGAGGACGCGGAGGTGTGTGACTGCCTCGCCCGCCACGCGGAGCGTCCAGCGGCATGAATCCCTCCCATGACAACAAACCATCCCCATCATGCCAACGCCGCGGTCACGATACGGCGCGGAGCCCACCCGCTTTCCACTCCCGACAATTATGCGCGCATCGTTTCGTGGGTCGGCGACGCATCCCTGGTGTTGCTCGGCGAATCGTCGCATGGAACCGAGGAGTTCTACGATGCCCGCGCACGCATCACCCGGCTGCTGATTGAGAATCTGGGGTTCTCCGCCGTCGCCATCGAGGGAGACTGGCCCGACGCGTATCGGGTAAACAGATACGTGCAATCGACCGGTCGCGCCGGCGACGCGGCGGATGCGCTGGCCGGCTTCGAGCGTTTTCCCACCTGGATGTGGCGCAACCGGACAGTCGTTGAATTTATTTCGTGGCTGCGCGCCCGGAATGCGGCGGTCGAACCCGCAAGGAAGGCGGGTTTTTACGGACTCGATCTCTACAGCTTGCGCGCCTCGATGCAGGCCGTGATCGAGTATCTGGAAAAGCGCGATCCGGCGGCGGCGCAGGCGGCGCGCAAGAGCTATCGGTGCTTCGATCAATTTGGCCGGGAAACCGACACTTACGCCTGGGCCGCGACCCGGATGGGGAAAGACGGTCCGTGCGAGGAAGCCGTCACGCGGGAGCTGCTCGCCTTGCGGGAGCACCGGGCGGCGTTTCTGCGTCACGACGGCTCCGCCGCGGCCGACGAATTTTTCTACGCGGAACAAAATGCACGTCTCGCGCGCAACGCGGAGCTGTATTACCGCACGATGTTCAAGGGACGCGTCGTCTCTTGGAATGTGCGCGACGAACACATGGCGGAAACACTGGAGGCATTGCTCGGTCATCTGCACGCCCGGGGTCAGTCCCCCAAAATCGTGGTCTGGGCCCACAACTCGCATCTCGGCGACGCCCGCGCGACCGAGATGACGGAAAGCGGGGAGTTGAACCTTGGCCAGCTCGTGCGCGAACGCCATGGCGGCCAGTCCAAACTCGTCGGGTTCACCACGCATCATGGTACGGTAATCGCCGCTTCCGATTGGGGCGAACCGGCCGAGCGCAAGCGTGTCAGGCCGGCGCTCGCCGGCAGTTACGAGGCGCTCTTTCATGAAACGGGGCTGGATCAGTTCTTCCTGCCGATCAAACGCGAGACTCCCGTATACGAAACACTCTCGAAACGACGGCTCGAACGCGCAATCGGAGTTGTTTACCGGCCGGAAACCGAACGGCTCAGCCACTATTTTCACGCGTGCCTCGCGGACCAGTTCGACGCGGTCATCCATTTCGATGAAACATCCGCGCTTGAACCGCTTGAACGGCTGCAACCGCCGGTCGAAGCCGAGGCGCCGGAGACGTTCCCGTCGGGCGTGTGAGTTTCCCCGGCGCGATGGTTGAGCGCTGCAATACAGAAGCCTGCTTGCAGACGATTCCTATCCTCGCGAGCTCGCTCCTGCCTTCCACCTCACACCGTAAGAACGATTTTCCCCTGGGTGTGCTTTCGCTCCAGTGTCTCGTGGGCCTGTCGCACCTCGGACAATGGAAAGGTTTCCTCGATGACGACCTTCACTTTGCCGTCGTCGATCAGCCGGGCGATCTCCTGAAGCTGTTCGGCCTTGGGGCCCGCACTCATGTATTCGGCATGGGCGTGATGCTCTGCGGCTTTTTCCTCCGACGGTTGTTCCAACGTGGAGATGAGCGTCCCTCCATCCTTGAGACATGCCCATGACCGCGCCTGGGTCTCTCCACCGATCAGGTCCACCACCAGGTCAACGTCATGGACACGCTCATCAAAGCGATCCTTTCGATAGTCGATCACTTCATCCGCGCCCAAGGATTCGAGCAGTTCGCGATCCTCGGAGCGGCCAGTCGCCACGACGGTCGCGCCGTGAACCTTGGCGAATTGGACGGCGTAATGTCCGACACCGCCCGCCGCGCCGTGGATCAACACGCGCTGGCCGGGCTGCAAGTGACCATGATCGAAGAGCGCCTGCCACGCCGTGGTCGCCGCGAGAGGAACCGCCGCCGCGTGGATGTCGTCCAGTGACGCGGGTTTGGGCGCCGTCTCCCCCTCCTCCGCGAGCGCGTACTCCGCGTAGCCGCCTCCATGCGCATCCAGATAGGCATAAACTTCGTCGCCGGGTTTGATCCCGGTGACCCCTCTTCCGACACCTTCGACCACGCCGGCGATGTCCCGACCAAGCGTCATCGGAAGCGCCATATCCGGGCGTTGGAATTTTCCGGACCGGGTCTTGCAATCGACGGGATTCACTCCCGCGGCACGGACCTTGATCAGAACCTGCCCGTCGGCGGGCTCCGGCCGGGGAGTTTCCTCCAACGTGAGCACGCCGGTGCCCCCCAAAGAATGAATACGAACGGCTTTCATGACGGTAAGTTTAACACGCCTGCGCGCGGCCGGCCATCGGAGCGATGACGGGACCGCGGACGGAGATTCTCCGCACGAATTCTCCGGTGAAACGAGGCGAAGCGATCCAGCCCTCCATGCGGAACTTCAGCCTTATTTTGTCCTCAGTGAAAGCACTGGGACCTATCGCATGACAACAACCCTCAACGTTAAACGAACCGGCGTGGTTCTCCGGCCCGACAGCTCGCGGGTCTTCTTTCGTCCGTTCGACATGTCGAATCGCGAACGACTCATCCGCGTGCTCGCACGGGTCATGACACTCACGGAAGCAGCCGTGAAGGAAGAGATGGATCGGATCATGCACGCGTTCTTCGACCGGCATCAACGACTCCATGAATACCTGCTGAGGCGCTTTAACGAGGTGAAGAGCGAGCTGATGACCGACCAATCGCTCAGCGAGAACCGGCGGATGCTGATCGGGGCCTATCTCACGCTCGAATATTCGCTGGAGGCCGCCGCGTTGTTCAATCCGTCGGCGGTGCCGCATCCCGACCAGTCCGGCATGCCGGCGGGCGGCTTGCGAATGGTGCTGAGCTTGCGCGCGACGGGTGAAGGACATCTGTCTTCGATCGTGTTTCGCACGGCGGAGATGCACGCGGACGGAAGCGTGGTCCTCAACACACCCAGCCGCTTCGTGACCGCGGTTTCACCGTATCCTTACGCTCCTTACGAAAAGTCCCTGTTCGAGCGGAAACTGGCCGAACTCGGCATGCTGGACGAGTTCTCCTGCGAAGTGATGGCCGAGTTGGGGGATACCTTCACGATGGAGGAGTTGCGATCCGGCGTGGAGCGCCGATTACGGCGCGGGGTCAGCGCGGCGACAAACCGGCAACCCACCGCCCGGGGCATTCTGGCGCTTGCGCAGGCGAACTACGAATTGCGCTTCGACGCGAATTCGCGGCTCTCCGAACGCGTGATTTTCCCGAACACACCCGCGGAGCTTCGCGGCATCGAGGACGCGCGTTGGGTCGCCTTTCACGAGGACGACGGGAGCACGATCTATTACGCGACATATTCGGCGTACGACGGCCAAATCGTGCTGCCGCAAATCGTCGAGACCAGGGACTTCCTGAACTTCCGCATCAGCACGCTCAACGGACCTGAAATTCGCAACAAGGGGATGGCGCTTTTCCCGCGCAAAATCGGCGGATATTACGCGATGATTTCAAGGCAGGACGGAGAGAACGTCTTCATCATGTTCTCGGAGATGCTGCACTTCTGGTATGAGAAACGCATTCTGCTGCGTCCGACGGAACCGTGGGAATTCATCCAGCTCGGCAATTGCGGTTCGCCGATCGAAACCGAGGCCGGGTGGCTGTTGCTGACGCATGGTGTCGGCGCCATGCGCCATTACGTAATCGGTGCGGTATTGCTTGATCTTGATGATCCGGCGCGCGTGATCGGACGCCTTCGCCACCCGTTGCTCGTGCCGGAGGAGGACGAGCGCGAAGGCTACGTTCCAAATGTCGTCTACAGCTGCGGCGGCCTCGTGCACGGGAACACCTTGCTCATCCCGTACGCGATGAGCGACCAGTCCAGCAGCTTCGCCACCGTCTCGTTGCCGGAGTTGCTGACCGAGCTCAAAAACAACCCTCCCCTGCAAGCATGATCGCCCGACAACAAGCCGGCAAAATCGCATTGGTCTGTGATTATCTGCCGCGCCAGTGCGGCATTGCGACCTTCTCCCACGACGTCCGCCAGGCGCTCCTCGAGCAGTACCCCGGCGTGGACTGCATGGTGGTGTCGACCACCGACACACCGCAGAGCTACGACTACCCGCCGGAGGTACGCTTCGAAATCCCCGAACAGGATATCAAGGCCTATCAACGCGCCGCCGACTTCATCAATTTCAGCGATGCGGAGGTTGTTTTCCTGCAACACGAATTTGGCATCTACGGCGGCACCGCCGGCAGCCACATCCTTACTCTGCTGCGCGAGCTGCGCATCCCGGTCGTGACCATGCTGCACACGATCGAGGAAGATCCCAAACCGGCGTTCGGCCGGGTTCTGAACGAGATTGTACAGCTCTCGGCGAGGCTCATCGTCATGAGCGAACGTGGCCGGCGTGTGATCCAATCCCACTACGGCGCCTCGCCCGAACGGGTGGATGTCATCCCCCACGGCATCCCCGACACGCCGTTCGTGGATCCGAATTTTTATAAGGATCAGTTCGGCGTCGAAGGCCGGAAGGTTCTGCTCACGTTCGGCCTGATCACGGAACACAAGGGCATCGAATACGTCATCCAGGCATTGCCGGAAGTGGTGAAACAGGTGCCCGAGGTGGTGTACGTGGTGCTGGGCGCAACCCACCCCGCGCTCCAACGACTGGAAGGCGAAACCTATCGGCTCAAACTGGAGCGTCTCGTGGCGAGTCTGGGGCTCACGAAACACGTCGCGTTCTACAACCGTTTCGTCGGACAGGAGGAGTTGATGGAGTTCCTGGGCGCGGCCGACATCTACATCACACCTTATCTCAGTCGCGAGCAGACCACCTCCGGCACGCTGGCCTATGCATTCGGTTGCGGCAAAGCCGTGATCTCCACCCCGTATGCGCACGCGGCCGAACTGCTCGCCGATGGACGCGGCGCGCTGGTACCATTCCGCGACAGCACCGCACTGGCCCGCGAGATCATCGATTTGCTGACCAACGAGACGCGGCGCCATGCATTGCGCAAACAGTCCTACCTGATCGGTCGCGACATGATCTGGAGCCACGTCGCCCATCGCTTCATGGAATCATTCCAAAAAGCGCGCCTTGGCCCGGCCAACAAACGTCTCGCGCTGAAAACCCTCGAACAACAACCGTACCTGCTACCCTCCCTGCAACTCGCCCATCTCGAACGGTTGTCGGACAGCGTCGGCGTCTTTCACAACGCCACCCACTCGGTGCCCGATATCTCCCAAGGTTATCGCACGTTGGACAACACCCTCGCCCTTCGCCTCACCGTCCTCCTGGAGGAAACCGGGGACGCGACACCCCACACCCAGGCGCTCGCGACCACGTATGCCGCCTACCTCAACCATGCGTTGATTCCGGAAACGGGCCGCTTTCACGAACACCTTTCGTTCGAGCGGCAGTGGAAGGACGACGCGGACTCCGATGACGCCCTCGGCTCCGCCATATGGGCGCTCGGCACCTGTGTCGGCCGGGCTCAGTCACCCGGGCTCCAACAGTGGGCCGCACATCTTCTCGATTGCGCTCTTCCTGCGTTGAGCACCACCCAATCACCGCTCGCCTGGGCGTTCGGATTGCTGGGCATTCATGAGTATTTCCGGCGCCTCAGCGGAGACCACCGGGCGAAACAATTACGCGAAACCCTCACCCGACGTCTGATGGATGCCTATCGTATGCACGCCACCGATGACTGTCCGTGGTTTGATGCCAACCCCGGTCGCGCCGAGGCCCTTCTGTCTCACGCACTCATCCTCAGCGGACGCTGGTCGGGAGATCAGGAGGCGCTGGAGATCGGGTTACGCAGTCTGCGATGGTTGGTCCAAACGCACACCTGTGACGACCACTACCGGGCCGTCAGCGCCACGGCCGCGTCGCAACCCTTGGAACTCCAGCCGCGTCTGGATCAGATGCCGATCGAGGCCAATGCCACCTTGAGCGCGTGCATCGAAGCCTACGCCGCCACGCAAGACGTGTTCTGGCGGGAAGAGACGCGCAAGGCGTTTGAGTGGTTCCTCGGACGCAACGATCTGGGCGAGTCGCTCTACGATCCCGCGACAGGAGGGTGTTGCGATGCGCTTCATGTCGATCGTCGCAATCTCAACCAAGGCGCGGAATCAACGCTCTCGTTTCTGCTCGCGCTTCAAGAGATGCGCCTGCTCGAAGCCGCCCTGCGCGCTTTCAACCAGCCTGCCCCGGCAGGCGCGTTCGCCGCCTGAGTGGCAACGGTCCTTCTCTAAATCGAAAGAAGCCCGCTCGCTCCCACATGTTCGAACCCATCGCCTGGAGCAGGCCGCCCACAGGTCTTCAAAACCGCCCGCTTCACGCCGCGTTTACTTGCAGGTGCCCCTGCGCTCCGACCGCCGCGAGCAGATCGCTCAAACGAAACTCGGTCACGCCCGTGACAGAATCCGCGGCACCGTAATAAACCAGCACGGTTTCGCCGCGCTCAATGATCCCAGTCGGAAAAACGATGTCGGGCACGAAGCCGTTCAGTTCAAAATCCGTCTCCGGTACAAAGACCGCGTCGGACACGGCGAGCACCCGGGAGGGATCGTCCGCATCCAACAGCAACAGCCCGCCCGAATAACGACCCACCCGGGCTTCGCCGGGCCGGCGGTCGTTGCCGTGAAAGAACTCAAGCCATCCCGCGGACGTACGGATCGGCGGCGCACCTCCGCCGACACGGCCCACCTCCCATGATTGGGATCCGCGATGCAAGGGCGCATGTCCGCCCCAATGGACGGCATCGGACGACGAACCGATCCAGATCTCCGGCCGCGTAAGCGTCGTCGAAATCGATGGCCGGTGCAGGACCACATAACGGCCGCCAATCTTCTCGGGGAAGAACACCACGTCCTTGTTGTCCGGACAAAAGATCACCCCGTGCCGCTTGAAGGTCCGAAAGTCGCGGGTGGTGGCGAGCATCGTGGCCGGTCCATGTTTCGACACGCCCACATAGGTGATGAAATACTCGTCGCCGATCTTGGAGACACGTGGATCTTCCACGCCAAAATCCTCCAGCGGGCCCGACGGGAAAAACCGGATCGCGCCGATCCGATCGACCGACCGGCCATCACGGCTTTCGACCAGACACAGATGCGAGACAAACGTAAGCCGCACGACATTGTTCTCCTTGAATCGCACGCTGCGCGTATCTTCGCGAATCACCGCCTCCTCGCGCACCCAGTCGATCGTGACCCGGTTCGCATCGTCATCCCAACGAGGCAACCCGATCCATCCCGGCCGGTCTTCCTTGGGCGTCTCGGCCACACGCACCAACAGCACCACGCCATCGGGTGTGTCCGCCACCGCGGGATTAAAGGCACCGGCCACCGACAAATCGTCCTGGGACGGCGGCACATCTTCCGGACGCAACAAACAACGCGTGAACAAACGAGGGATAATCATGGGAGGGAACGAGGGATCGTCTTGAGGGTGAACGTTCGCGGAGGAACCACGGCACATGCCGGCGCTCGCTTCGCTTCGGGAAAAGGGACTGCAACGAACAGACCACACCGACGGGACTTGGAGCCCCCGCCCGGCCGCCCAAACTTACCGCCCGCCCCCACCGTGATTCGTCACGTCGGCCCCAACACGAGAAGGGCGAATGCCGGACTCTAGTCGGGCTTATTTTCGACTGAATATTAATGGGATATACACTCGGATATTGCCGATGTGCCCGTCCTGACTTTGATCCCACTCGCCCCGGACGATACCCCTCTGCCCTGAACCTCGTCGGGACTCCCTGTTCGCGTGTAACCCTCCTGCCTGGAAAACACTCCCATGAGCACCTCCCGCCCGAACCTCTACAAGCGTATCACCGCCAGCGTTCCCCTGCTCGTCACCGTGATCGTGCACATCGTGCTCATCGCCGTGGCCGGCTACTTCGTCAGCGAAAAAATCATCAACCGCCCGAGGCCCTTCGAGGCCACCGTCAGCTCGGACTCCGCAGCCGACCAAAAACTGGAGAACAAGTTGCGCACCGCCCGTCAGCCGGCCGGCTCCGCCAGCACATCGCCGGTCGAACTATCCCGCATCGTCTCCACGGCCGAGAACGCGCTGCAGATGCCGGTGATGCCCGACCTGAACACCGAGGGTGCCAGCTCACTCGCCGGCACCGGCTTCGACAAAAACATGGGCGTGGCCAACACCGCCCTGAGCGACGTCACCACCACGATCAATTCCGACGCGCTCGGACGCGGGTTCATGCCCTTGACGTTTATCGGCGTGACGAACCCGCGCACCAACAAGGTCGCCTTCGTCGTGGACATCAGCCCATCGCTCATGGACATCCGCAAAGGCGGTTTCCGCGCCTTCGAAATCCTGCGCCAGGAGATCTCCCGGCTGGTCAGCACCCTGCCGCCGGCCACCGCGTTCAATGTCGTCCTGTTTGACGGCAACTCAGTCCGGCTCTTTGCCAGCGAACTCCAACCCTCGACGGTCGCCAACAAGACCGAGTTCATCGAGTGGATCAAACCCATCAACGCCGACCTCGCGTCAATCGGCGGACGCTCGATTCCCTCCGCGTCCCCGCGATGGAATTACCGGCCTGACGAAAGCCTCAAGCTCGACCCGGAATACGGACCCGCCGCCTGGGTGCAGGCGATCCACGCCGCCTTGGAGCAAAAACCCGACACGCTCTTTGTGATCACCGGTTCGGGCGCCTCCGGGCAAATCCGCATCAGCGAAGAATCCATCGCCCGCCGCCAGCGCGAACGAGAACGGGAGATCGCGGAGCTCAAACGCCAGGGCTACGATTTCGACGCCATCAACGCCGCCCGCAGCAAGGCCATGGCCGCGCTCCGCGCCGAGTTCAACGAGATCAACCGCAAGCTCGTCGCCCAAAACAAGGACCCGTTCGTCGTCACCGACATCCGCCGCGTGCTCGAACCCGACTTCCAAACGGCCCTCCGTCGCGCGGGGTTTCCGCCCCTCAAACTCGACACCACCGGCTGGGCCGACAAGCAGGGCAAGCCCATCTGGACCAACTTCAGCAACCACGTGGGCAAGACCCGGAACGCCGAATTTTCCGACGTCATCTCACACGTATCCAAGCTCCAATACGGCCTCCTGCGTGGCAACGCCGCGTTGAACATCTTCCTGTTCACCGGTCCCGACGAGAAGGTGGAGACATCCGAAAGGAACCTCTCCGCCCTCGCCTCCCGCAACAGCGGCGCGTTCAGGCTCCTGACCACCAAACGGCTGGAGGAATTCGCCCGGCGGGAAGCGTCGGTTCAATGAGCCGCGTCTTGCGAAGGGCCATCGTTTCGTACCTCAACCGCACTCCTGCCAGACGCCGGGTACCAGCAGGTTCACCGGTCCCGGATGCAAGCCGACCTGGCCGATTCGCAGCAGGCCATCCAGCATGCGCATCGCTTCCGCGCCGATCCGGTCGAAGTCCGGTCTCACGCCGGCCGCCTGCTCTTCTCCGGGCCGCAACGACAGCCCGGCATAGCCCGGCACGACCGACGGCGCGGCTTTGCCCAGCCAGTCCCGGCAGGGACTAAAATCGGCGATCACCGAATCCGGTCGGTGTTTATCCAGCCATTTCAAAAACCCGTTCCTCTGCTCCGCCAGCGGAACGGTCACGTCCACCACATGGGTCAATTGCGCGGCGGTCGACGGACCGTGTCCCCCATGCAGCGCGAACGCCGCCGCATACCGGCGGTCTGTGCGCTCATGGATGCCCGCCTCCAGCACCAGGCCCGTGCGCTTGAATCCCTTGGCGCGCATCGCCTCGATGGCCAGTTTGGCGTCCTGGAAATAGTCGCGGAGCACGCGCGTGACCCCGGTGTTTACCAGCGAGCTGCCGATGAGCACGGTCGAGAACTTATCCCAATCCAAATCATAACGCGGACGCAGCCCGCTATGATTCGGGCCGAGCAAAACTCCGCGTATGCCCCGCGCCCACAGAATCCGGCTGACGTCCCGTTCGCCCAGTCCCTGCTCCCACGGACGCAACGGCTCCACGCGATAACCCAAGGCGGTCGCTTGCGCGCAAGCCCCCCGATACTCCTCGTCCGCGCTGCTGAGTGCATGCGTCCACACAAATGCCACCGTGCCCAGGTAGTGCCGTCCCCGGTCTTTTCCGAGGGTCCCCATCACCGCGCCCAGCACCGGGTCCGCCTGATACCCGCGTCGCCTGGCCAACCGTTCGATTCGTGCGCGCAACTCCGGTCGCACGTTGCCCAGCCCCCGCAGGGCGCGGGACACCGTGATCGGCGATATCTTCAATTCGGCCGCCAGGGAACGAACCGTCACGGCTGTTTTTCGCTTCATGGATGACACTGTAACATTCCGGCTCGATTGAGTTCAAGGCCCGGGTCGGTCCCACTTACGCCGTCCCCTTCTCAACCCAATCCATTTTCCCCATGAAAACCCTTGTTGAATCCTACGATGTGGTCGTCTGCGGCGGCGGTCTCGCCGGTTTCTCCGCCGCCGTCGCCGCGGCCCGTCACGGCGCCAAAACCTGCCTCGTGCAGGATCGTCCCGTCCTCGGCGGCAACGCATCGTCCGAAGTGCGCGTGACCGTCCACGGCGCCGCCGCCTTTCATGCCTATGCCCGCGAGACCGGTATCATCAGCGAGGCGTTGATCGATGAGCGCGCGCGCAATCACGAAGAGATCAACGAAAATGGCTGGACCAACTCGGTGTTCGACCAGGTGCTCTACGACATCGCGCAACGCACCCCGTTGCTCACGTTGCGCCTCAACACCACGGTCCATGATGTTCTGCTGGGCGACGACGAGATCAGTGGAGCGGAACAAATTCCTTCACGTCCCCTGCCCGACACCTCCCAAGGTTGGTACCATCGCCCAGCCTGCGCGCCGCGTCGTCGTATCGCCGCGGTGCGCGCCCGCGTGGCCAACGCCGAGACCGAACTTACCCTTCGCGCCCGGACGTTTGTCGATTGCACCGGCGACGGTCTCGTCGCCGACCTCGCCGGCTGCGAATGGCGCATGGGCACCGAGAGCCGCGAGCAGACCGGCGAGATCCACGCGCCGGCCCGAGCGTCCACCGACACGATGGGCAATTCGATTCATATTCGCGCCCGCGACATCGGACGCCCCGCCCCGTTCACGCCACCGAGCTGGGCCAAGACCATTCCCGACGCCGATTTTTTCCACAAGAAAGGCCGCGGTCTTTACGATCTCAGAGGCGGTTTCTGGTGGATCGAGATCGGCATGCCGTGGCACACGATCACCGACAACGAAACCATCCGTCATGAGCTCACCGCCTGGGCGCTCGCCATCTGGGACTGGATCAAGAACCACGATGAAACCACCCGCCACCGCGCCACCAACTACGCGCTCGAATGGATCGGCCAGACTCCCGGCAAGCGCGAAAGTCGCCGCGTCCTCGGCCATCACCTGCTGACCGAACACGACATTCAGGACAACCTCGTCCACTCCGACGAAATCGCCTTTGGCGGCTGGTTCGTGGACCTCCACACCCCGGGCGGCCTCCTCGCCGACAACAGCGAACCGGCGGCCGGCGAAGGCTAC
The DNA here is from genome assembly GCA_024711005.1 of Opitutaceae bacterium. Classification (GTDB taxonomy): domain Bacteria; phylum Verrucomicrobiota; class Verrucomicrobiia; order Opitutales; family Opitutaceae; genus Rariglobus. The sequence continues at coordinate 13,171 of JANJTQ010000199.1, forward strand.
CGGCAGGACAGCGACTACGCGGTGAAATCCTACGTCGGCCCGTATGGCGTTCCCTTGCGCTGCACGATCGCCCGCGACGTGGACAACCTCCTTCTGGCGGGTCGTTGCGTTTCCGCGACGCATGCCGCCCTGGGCACGGTGCGCGTCATGGCCACCACCGCGTTGACGGGCCAGGCCGTCGGCACCGCGGCCGCCCTCGCGTTGGCCGAAGATCTCCCGCTCGCCCGTCTCCCCGAGCGAGCGAGCGAGATCCAACAACGCTTGCTCCGCGACGGTTGTTTTCTACCCAACGTCTCCAACGCCGATCCGCTCGATCTTGCGCGCTCGGCCACACCGTCCGCCAGTTCCAGCGCACTCAACCACGGAGTCGCGCCCGACGAACCCTGGGTTTCCGGCGGCTTGGGACGCGCCTCCGGTGTGGCCGCCTGGTCGCTGACCAAACTCGCCGCCCAATGGGTTGCCGTTGCCGGTGGCCGCATCGACACCATCGCCGCCTGCCTCGAAAATCGCGGCGGACAACCGCAACGCGTGCGCGCGCGACTGGTCCGCCCGAAGCATATCTGGGACTACCGCCGCGATCTGCCCGCCATCGCCGAGGCCGAGTTAACCGTGCCGGCCGGCGAAAATCAGTGGGTTGAATGGTCGGTCAATCTCACGGACGTGCCCGAAGGATACGTGCGCCTCGACCTGGAATGCACCGATGCGTCCGTCGCCTGGCGGACGGCGCAAGCCGTGGTGCCCGGCCAGGTCGCCGCCTGGGCCATGAACGCCCGCCGACTCCGGCGAATGGAGAACGGCTCCACCCTCGCTTTCCGCATCACACCGGGCCAGCCGGCCTACGAGGCCAAACAGGTCATCAGTGGAGTCACCCGGCCTTTGCACACCACCAACCTGTGGCGCTCGGATCCCGCTCAGCCGCTTCCGCAGTCGTTGCAACTCACCTGGGCCAATCCCCAAACGATTTCGCAGGTTGAACTGACCTGGGCGGGTCATCTGCTGCGCGAAATCCATGCGACGCCACCCTTCTTCCGCGACCCGCAATGCGCCCGAGACTACCGCATCGAGGCGTGGATCGACGGCGACTGGCGGGAGCTCGCAACGGAAAGGGACAATTATCAGCGCCACCGCCGGCACACCCTTCCCGCAGCCGTATCCACGAACAAACTACGCGTGGTCGTCGGGGCGACCCACGGAGACCCCAGTGCCGCCCTCTATGAAATCCGTTGCTACGCCTGATCGCCTCGACGCTCACCCGCGCTGACCGCGCACCGGGCGCCGTGTCACTGCCTCAACGCGTCCTGCAGTTTGCGCTCAAACTCACGCCAACTCCGCCACGTCGCGGCGGGCACCTTGGGCGTGTGCAAAATCCGGGTGGTCCGGTTCAACGCATCGAGCAACCGCTGGCGGTGATCCGCCGGGCTCAGCGTGCCTCGCTCCAGGAGACCCGCGTCCGGAACCTCGCGAAAATTCGCGGGATCGTCCTCCAAGCTTCCCGAGGGCGGCGGCCGCACCGGCTCGGGAACGATGCTTCCCGACGCCGCCATTCCCACCGGAGTCGGCACCCGCAGCAGCCGGGGATCCACCTTCGCCGGCAATACGTCCAGTGCCTTGGCGATCGCAACCGCCTCCGCCTCCGACATATCGCGATAGCCGCACTCGATCCGGGAAACTTCGGAGGTCGTCAGACCGGTCGCCTTGGCCAGCGCCGCCTGACTGAGTTTCCTGAATTTGCGAAGATCGCTGATGTGCTGCCGGGACATGGTCGGCGAAATGTGCAAACAGTTCAGCGGGTGTCGAGCCGCCGAACGCACCGGAAATCGCATCGATATTGCGATGACCCCATATGGCGAATGAGTCGCATAAAAACAGGATCGATCAATATCCCTGCCTCTATTGACACCCGTAGTGTCGCGAGGCTGTGCTAACGGCCGTCACCATGGCCTTTAACAAGCACGTCCTCCGTATCGCGGTCTTGGTCTGGACCTGCCTCTTCATCGCTCCGAGGCCGACGCAGGCGATCTTGGTCGGAGTGTACGACCCCGACGTGCAGTCGTTCACAGTGCTGCTGACGTTGAACGACTTGGTCGGCGCCACGGACCTCTACAACCAGGGCATCCTCGGGACGAATGCCGTCGTGGCCAATATCGAGGCCGGCTTTGTCGGGACAACCAATGACCCGTTGGGATCCCAGCCCATCGTGTTCCTTCCCACCGCTTCCGATGCCGTCGGTGTGGTCGATCACCACGCGACCATGACCGGACACATTCTGGCCGCCCGCGGATCCTTCACCGGAAGCGGCTCCTACTATTTGTGGGAATTGGGACTGGCGCCGATGGCCACGTTTTACTCGGGCGCGATCGCCACGGAACTCTCCGAGGACGGCTCTTTCTCCATCAGCGAGAAATCGTTTTTCACGCCCTACTATCACGCGATGAAAGGGTGGACATCCGCGGGAACCACCCACGCCGCCGCGGACGTGATCAACAGCAGTTGGGGCGATTCGCTCGCGAATGACGGCAGCGACCTGATCGCTCTTTCGCTCGATGCGCTGATTTACGAGACCAAGAAAATCGTCGTGGCCTCCGCCGGCAACGAAGGCGTTTTCGGCCAGGTCGGGTCACCTGCCTCGGGCATGAACACGATCGCGGTGGGCGCGCTGGGCGATCCGGCGAGCGCCCTCCCCTACACCACCATCGCCGATTTCTCCTCGGTGGGTCCCAACGACTATTTTCTACCGGCCAATGCGGCCGGCACGTCCGGCGTCACGATCGCCGGAGCGCGCGCGGCCGTCGATATCGTCGCTCCCGGCGAAGGCTACGTCCTCGCCTACGACGGCGACCCGGAGCAGATGTACATCAATGCGAACGGCACGAGTTTCGCCGCGCCCACCGTGGCCGGCGGCCTTGGACTTATGGTGGATGCGGGGCGGCTGCTGACCGCCGAATCGTATACCGTCACGACCGGTGACGTGACCTATCTCGGAGCGCAGCTTTCAGACACGTTGATCGATGCGCGCACAATGAAGGCGATCCTCCTGACCTCGGCCAACCGCGAGCTTCCCGACTGGGACAACGGCCAGACAACCGTCAATATCGGCGACGGTCGCACGATCCTAAGAACGACGCAGGCATTGGACTGGAAGCTGGGCGCGGGCGCGGCGGATTTCGCCAATGCGCTCACGGTAATCACGTCGTTGAACGTCCATAATTTCACCGATTCGGAGGAGCGATTGGTGGACCCGGTCGACAACAGCTTCTCCGTCGGCCCCTCGGGCTGGGACTTCAACACCGTTTCGTTTTCCTCCAACAGTATTTTCGCCTACGAGATCGATACGCTGCTGCGCGCGAGCGACTCGTTTTCCGTGTCGCTGGTGTGGTTTACCGAGGCCGCCTACCAAATGACCCTCGACGCGGGGAATCAGGATGTGAATCTCGAAGGCGCCACCTACGGCAGCTTCGCCGATTTGAATTTGATGGTCTATTTGAAGGCCGACGCCAGCGAGCTGTACGAGCTGTATGCCGAATCCGTGAGCCTGTACAACACGGTGGAACTGCTGGCCTTCAAGCTCCCCTACGACGCCTACCTGCGCATCGAGGTGGCCGCGGCGGGAGCCGTCTACAACTTCAGCGGCGTCAACACGGTGGATTACGGCATCGCCTGGCAAACCGCGGTCGTGCCCGAGCCCGCCAGTTATGTGATGATCTTCGGCGGCATCGCCCTGATGACCGCCCTCCTTCGCCGGCGCGCACGTAACGGACACCGGTGAGAGAGGGTTTGGAAGATCGGAACATACCAGGCCGGGCTGAATGCCTTGGAGGATGTTTTCACGCTTCCTATTCCGCGTTTTCCGACTCATTTCGTGAATAGCATGGCTGCACGTGCTTTTAACAAAAATGACGAAGTCAAAGGCCTCCATTTTCACGTCTCTGGCCAAAAGCGTTAACAAGCTGCCGCAACCCGCCAACCCGCTGCATGGCACGCGCCGCGCCGTGCCGCCCCTCCCCGAAAACATCATTTGTTTTCAACGTCGCTCGGGCGCCGAACTCAATCGTCCCCATCAAGGGCGTGCGCTGCATCACCGGCACGTTTTGATCGTGCCGCTGCGAGGCCGGGCCGTGGTGTGCGCGGATGATCGACGCATCCCCCTCGGTCCCGGCGACGGGCTCGTCATTCTGCCGTACCAGCATCACCACTACACCCAGACCCGCGGACGACTCCACTGGCTGTTTATCACGTTCGAGTACGCGCAAGGAGTGATGTTGGAGCCACTGCGCAATCTGGTGTTCTCCGTCAAAGCCGACATGGCGGCACAGTTGGACGATTTGCTCCGCGCCCAACGTGATCCCAATGACAGCGGTCTGCCCGAACTGCGGCTGGCGCTGTTGTTGGCGCGTCTTGCGCCCCCGCCCGGCCGCGGCGGTGGTTCAGGAAATGCCGATCCGGCGGGCGCGCTCGTTCTTCAGGTCAACCATGCAGCCCAGGCCCGAAGGCCGGCGGCCCCTACCGTCCGGGAGTTGGCTGCGGAACTCGGAATGAGTCCCGGACACCTGCGCACCCGCTTCCTCGCCTCGTGCGGCATCAGCTTGGGACGGCACATGAGAATCCTCCGGCTGGAGCGCGCCTGCGGACTTCTTCGCATGAGCTCCGCGCGCATTTCGGAAATCGGCGAACAATGCGGCTTCGCCTCTCCGTACAGCTTCAGCCGGTCGTTTCGCGCCCACTACGGCATGTCACCCAAAGCCTATCGCAAACAAAGTCATGACACGGATCCCGCCGCGCCCGTTGAATCAAAAGGCACGAACGCCCGCGGAGCACGTTGACGAAAAGCAAAACCCCTCGCGATCGTTGGGTCGCGAGGGGCGAGAGGAACACAGGATGGCATCATCATGGCTGCCGGTGGGGAGAAACGCGGTGGCGGCCATGAGGTCCTCCGATTATCGGAAGACCATTCGACAAACGGCCCGCAGGATCAGCTGCTGCGGCGACGCCAGATCGCAAACCCCAAGAACAACGTTCCGGCAACGATGGCATAGGTCGATGGCTCCGGGATTGCGGAGACCGTAATGCTTCCGGCCCCGCCGGCGGCGAAGAAGGAGTCGAAAGCCGCGTCAAGCTCGGCGAAGCTGTGGAGCCCGGCGCCCAGCGATACGCCGTTGATCGTCACGGCCGTGAAACTGAGATTTTGGTCCAGCGTCAGGACCGCCGAGCCGCTCAGCGAAAGCGAGCCGCCCGAGGCGATGTCGCTGTTAAAATCAATCGAGCCATTGCCGAAGTTGAAGGCGCCCGTGTAGGCCGAGGCATCGGTGACACTGATCTGGACCGGCCGGCCGGTCCCGCTGCCGGAATCGATCGTGAACCCGCCGGCGCCGGTCAGCGTACCGATGGTGAGATTGAGGGTGCGGCCGTTGGCGTTGCTCGACGCGCTGAGGCGAGTCTCGCCGGATTGGTTCTCGAAATTGTCCACATGGAAGTTGTGCACGACGTTGGTGGCCTCCGCCGCGACGATGAGGCCATTGCCTGCCGTGATGAAGTTGACGACCCGGGCGACGCCGGTGCCGGTGCCTTTGACCGAGATTTGTCCGCCGGTCAGGGTGAGCGAGTTACCGGCAAATGTCGCCGTTCCGGTGGTCGCCACCGCCGTCCCCATCGGTCCGGTCACGCCGGTCTGGATGAAGTCGTCGCTTGCGGAGATGGACGAGGGCGATGTACCGCCACCGTCCTCCTGGGACTTCCAAAGCGAGGCGTTGGTCCAGTAATGGGTGCCGCCGTTGCCACGCCAGTAGTAGTCCGTGGCGCTGGCGAGCGAGGGGGCGAGAAATGCAAACGCAGCGGCGACGAGAGTGGCTCGTCGGGCGGTGACAAGGGAAACGGGGGAGCGTTGGATCATGGGAGTGCCTGAGTTACGGGGTGATTTGAAGTATGGTTGACTAGCGGAACTCCACACTGCCCCGCCCCGTGATCCGAACAATGATCCGCCGATGCGAAGCGCTTCAAATGACGGATACCTTACGCGAGACGCGCTTTTTCAACACCGCGTTCGGCTCCGCCGGACCGGCCGGGGAGCGCGGCGCAGGGTCGCGCCTTCGATCCATTGCAGGCCTACGTTCACCATGAGCGGCGCGGCGGGCAGCCCGTATTCCTTGCGTCGGACAAATCCGTGCAGGAGCTCGAGTGCCAACTGATCGCGCGCGCGGCGCAATTGCACAAAGCCGGTGAGCCCGCGGACGGCGTCGACCGACGGGATGTCCAGACAGCAGTAGCCGAAGTCGCGCGGCGCGCAAAGGCCAAGGCGGGCAAGGGCCGTGAGCGGACGTTCGTCCTGATTGGCAATGATCACCTCGGGGCGCTCCTGATGGAACCAACGGAGAAACGCGTCCTCGTCCCAATCGGGCAGGTCGAGGATCGGCGCGGAGTCGCGGAGGCCAAGCCGGATAACCGCCATGTCGAAGCCGCCCGCCCAATCGGTGAAGCGTCCAAGGTCGGCGATGAGTCCGAAGCGGCGGTAGCCGAGCCGGTGGCAGCGAAGCACCGCGTTGTAGGCCTCGGTGGTGGAGTGCGAGCTGATGCTGTGGAAACGAGTTTCGTCCTGCGACGGCGAGACGACGACCGTGGCGAAATGGTCCCAGCGGAAACCGGTCTCGGGGAGGGGCCGGTTGGCCGCGTTGACGATGAGTCCGCGAATGTTGCGCGCCTGGAGCTGGCGAAAGACGGAGGCCGCCACCGCGGGCGTCTCGGGGAAGATCATCTGGTTGATCGCGTAGCCAAGCTCGGCGGCGGTGCTGGTGAGGATGTTTGGCAAGTGAGCAGCGTCACCGCGCCGGTCCTCGGAGCGATAGTCGGGCGTGGCGGAGAGCAGCCCGATGGTCCCGTAGAAGGCGCCCAAGGCGGCGCGGTTGCCGGACCGGGCGAGGGCCTGGGCCGCCGCGTCGGGCTGGTAGTCGAGCTCGTCGGCGGCCTTGCGCACGCGAGCGACGGTCGCGGCCGCGATGCCGGGGGCGCCGCGAAGTGCCATGGAGGCGGTGGCGTTGCTCACGCCGGCGTGGCTGGCGACATCGGAGAGGCGGATTCGCATCGGGGCGCGGGGCGTTGAGGCGGGGCGATTCATGGCGTCTGTGCGAGACAGGGAAACCTCAGTCGCGCCCGTCGGCACGGAGAAGGGCGAGCGCGCAGGTGGAGGTCCAGGCGATGCCGGCGTCGCGCAGACCGCGGCCGTCAAGGCCGTGGTAATTCTCGTGGTTGCCGACACGCGCGAGGTGAACGAGGAAATCACGCCGTAGGGAGTCGGCTTCGGCGTGGAGTCCGTTGACTCGGAGGGCCTCGAAAAAGATGAAGTTGGTGACCGGCCAGACCGAGCCGCGCCAGTAGCCGTCCGCGTCGAACTTCGGGCTGTGGGCGGGCTCGCTGCGCAAACCGGAGGAGGCGCGGTAGCGCGCCGTGTCAAACAGGCCGTCGAGACACCACCGTCGCGCCGCCTCCGGCAGGCGGGCGCCGAGCAACAGGGGGATGCGGAGGAGAAGACTGTCGGAGCACACCTCTTCGTGCGTGGCATTGTGGCGAGCGACAAACCGCCCGCCGGTCCAGAGGCGCCCGAGCAGACGCTCAAGCAGGAGACGCGCGCCCTCGGTCCAGGCGGCGGCCTCGGCGGGTCGGCCCAGGCGCCCGGCGGTCTCGGCGAGCCACTCCTGTTGCAGGATGAGCCAGGTCGCGAGATCGGGCGTGGCGAGAGAGGCGCCGGCGTCGAAGACAGTGGCGTTGTCCCAACCGCTGTCGGTGGCGCGAAGATAGTTGGGGAGGCCGTCACCATCGTTATCGCGCTCGCGCAACCAAAAGCGGGTGAGGCGCGCGATCGGCTCGTAGATGCGGGCGCGGTGTTCGTCGCCGAACCACGCGTGGCGACGGGCGAGGATCCCGAGCATCCAGCCATGCACGGGCGGCTTCACGTTGCCCCAGTAAACCTGGTTGGCGCAGAAAACATCGGGCAGGGCCCCGCTCGTGTCCTGGTGGTCGAAGGGGGCGAGGAAGTTGTTCCAGGCCAGGTCGGCGTCGAGACCGGCGGTACCGAGCGAGTGCCAACAGTGATCCCAGGACCAGAGGCCGACAAGCGTACCCTTGGAGACGAGCGTGGACTCGCGACGGAAGCAGCCGAGGGGGGCGACGGTCAGGTTCCAGAGATTGGTGATCTCGCGCGCGGCGAGATCGGAGAACTCGACGGAGTGTTCGATGGCGCGGGCGCGCCAAGCCTCGATTTCGGCACGGCGGGCGTCGACACATTCGGTGAGGCCGCCGCACGGTTCGGGCGCGGAGCTGCCAGCGGTGGTACGGTGGACGATGAGCTCGGCGGGCGTCGCCTCGCCGCGGAGCCACAGGGCGTGGCGCTGCGCAAAGCGGCCCTTGTCCAGCACGCCTTCCGCGGCGCGCAGGACGAGCCAGCCATGCGAGCCGCCCTTGAGTCGCCAGGAAGCGGGGCCCGTGGGCGCGATGTCACCTTCCTGGCTGTCGAGACGGAGCGTCACGCCTTCGGCCCGGAGACGAACGGTGTCGGGGTTTTGAAAGGCGATGGTGACGAGGCCGGGACCGTCGACTTCGCGCAGGACCAGCCTCTCGGTCGCGAGTTCCTCGCACCAGACGAGGGAACGTCCGTCACGTTCGAGGTCGAGGTCGAGAATCTCGGCACGTTCCCAAAGCACGCCGGCGATGACGCGCAGGCTCAGCGGCGCGGAGGGGTGACCGCCGGAGAGGCCGGGATTCTTGCGGAAAAAGGAGAACCAGGATCCGCGGCAGCTGAAGGGGACGCGATGGAGTTGTGGGTTCATTTCAGAGAGAGCGAGGCGGGGAGCCGAAAGGAGGCGGATCAAGGAATCTGAACGCGCACGCGCAGGAACAGGCGCGAGCCGGCGGCGATTGGAAGGGTACACCTGACGGTGACACGTTCGAGTCCGTTGCCAAGATCGGCGGGCTCCCCGACTTGGTACGCGGCGAGATCGAGTTCAGTCCAGGTGGCGAGGTCGGTGCTTTGCTCGACGTGACAGGAGAGATCGGCGTCGGGCGCGGCACGGCGGCGGAACTGGATCGCGGCGTAGGCCAGACCATCGACGAAAACGGTGGAGACGCGGGGCGACGCGGCTTCGGCATCGGCGACGAGCGGGGTTGCGCCGAAGGCGTATTCGAGGAGGTTGGGCAAGCCGTCGCCATCGGGGTCGGCTAGCGGACCGGCGACGGCGGGATCGGCGGCGGCGCCGAAGTGCTCCGTCGTCCAGAGATCGCGCGGTCCGGGCGGGACGGGGAGAAGGCGGGCGCCGGCCCAGTCGGCAAGATCGAGTGGCGAGGCGTGGCCGGCGTCGGTTACAACGAGGCGGAGTTCAGTGCGGCCGGAGAGATCAACGTCGACGCTTTGCATCGGCGAGGCCCCTGTGAGCACGCCGCTGTCGAAGAGTTTTTCGTCGTCCGCCCAGACTTGAAAGACGACCGAGCCACCGGAGCCGGCGGCGTCGTTCACCCCGACATCGGAGATGAAGCGGGAATAGGCGCCGCCGAGCGGCACGCGTAGTTCGGATGGCGCGATCACGCCGAGTCCCTTCGGGTAGGTAACTCCGCCGAGGACGAGCGGAAAACCTTGGTTGGCGTCGCGGTCGAAGGAGTCGGCTATGAGGGTGTCGTCCCCCGGAGCGAAGTCGCCGACAAAGACGCGGGTGGCGGGGACAAAATCCAGCACGCACAGTGCGGAGGGTTGTCCAGAAGTGGCAGGATGTTCTTGGAAATAGACGGAGAGGACGCGTTCGCGCTCCCAGCGGCCGTAGTCGAAAATCGGCTCTCCATCGTAGCTGATCGCGCCGGTGAAGGGTTGCACGATCCAGTCGGTCCAGCCCGAGGCCTCGGTGGCGGTGGCGACGGCAAGACAGGTGCCGGGAGTGACGCCCTCGTAATTGAGCTCGGGGCCGACCCCGTGGATGACGTGAACGTTGCCGGCGTCATCAACGACGAGTTGGGGCTTGCGGCCTTGGAAAGGCAGCATGCGCTCGTGCCAGACCCCCTCGGGATCGCGCCAGCAATGGTAGTGACGCCAGCGGTTTTTATCGGTCGTGGCGGAGGGAGCGTCATCGGGGTTGCGCCAAAGAGTGGTGTGCACCCTGCCCTTGGAGTCGGTGAACTGGGTGGTGGTGTTCATCAGGCCCCAGTTGTAGCGAACGGGGAGCACGACGTGGCCGGGGGTGTTGATGGAGATGGCGGAGGCGGGGCCGGAACCTCCACCGAGAGTGGCGACGACTGCTTCGGAGTTGTTGCGCCACGTGCGGCCGAAATCATCGCTGTAGGCGTAGGCGAGGTCGTGGTTGCCGGTGAGATCGGTGCCTTGTTCGCGCCAGCCCCAGGTGACATGAAGGCGACCGGTCGGATCGTAGCGGAATTGGTTGGGGTAGGCGCTGCGCGTAGTTTTCCCCTGATACACGCCGGCACGGGAGAAGAGCATGCCCAGGCGCTGCCACGCGCCGTCGGCGTATTCGTAGAGATACCAGTCGCCGTTGCCGGAGCCGCCGTCGCGCAGGCAAAACTGGAGCCGTCCATCGGAGCGGGTGAAAAACTGCGGGTAAGTGACGCTCGAGAGGCTCTGGCCGGGAACGAGCGCGCTGGTGGTGGCGCCGAAGAGCGAGCGGGTCCACGCGTGGGCGGCGGGATTGGTGGCGACGCCGGCGATGGAACGACGATAGCGAAGCTGCGTGGCGTGCTGGTCGAAGGAGAGGTGGAGGGTACCGTCCGCCGGGCAGACACCGACGGCGACGACGTTGTGCACATCGGTATGGAAAATGGGGCCGTAGTCGTCGAAGACAATCGTCTCCCAGTCGCCGTCGGGCAAAGCACGCCGGGCGATGGCGGGGCGTCGGAGCGAGGACCAGTAGGCGGCGTATTGATATCCCAAATACGAGATGAGTCCGTCCTGCTGGAAGGTCTGGCCGTTGGGCGCGGTGCCCCAGGCACCGGAGGAGAAGTTGAGGGCGGACGCGTCCACGACGGTGCTGCGCAGGAGCCGGAGGCCGGCCGAGTGGGCCGGGGAGGCGACCGGGGCGGGGACCACGGTGATGCCGCCCGAACCGCCGGAGAGAAAGCGCGCGGGATGGGCGGCGCGGAGATCGGCATAGGCGTGTGTTCCGACAGGGAGCGGCGTGCCGTCGATGGTGACGGAGGCGAAGGTAAGATCGCGGTTCAGCGAGAGGCGGACGGTTCCGTCGAGCGTGAGCGAACCGCCGGAGACGAAGTTGGAGGTAAACCGGACGATGCCGCGGGAAAGGCTGAAGTCTCCGGTGTAGCCGGAGGCCTGGGTGATACCGAGGCGGATGGTGCGGCCATCTCCGCTCGTCGCCGCGATGGCGAACGATGAGGAACCGGTGAGCGTGCCGATGGAGAGCACAAGCGTGCGGCCGTTCGAGTCGGAGGAGGCGCTGAGTTCGACGCGGCCCGCGATGGCGCGAAACGTATCCACGGCGAGGGTGTGGGTCGCGTTGGGCGACTGGGCGGCCACGATGCCGCCGCCGTTTGAGACAAGGTGGGGAACGTGGGCGATGCCGGTGCCGGTGGCCTTCACGTTGATCTGTCCGCCATCAAGGATCAGCACGCCGCCGGGAAAGGAACCGGTGCCGGAGGTGACGATGGTGGTCGCGAGCGGTTTGCCGTTGGTCGAATAAGCGAGCTCATCCGAAAAGCCGGCGGCGCTCGCACCGGAACCATCGGGGGCAAGCTTCCAGTAAGTGGAGGAATGCCACTGGTTCGCCGAAGCATCGAACGGGTTCCAATAGTAGTCGGCGGCGCGCACGTGCAGGCCGCAGAATAACAGCAAGACGGGCAGACTCCGAAATAAACGGGAACACGACATGGGCTACCGCACCGGCTTGAAATCGAGCACCCAAAGCGGGCTGGGCTCGCCGGCGAGAGAAGGTTTTTCCTGGAAATAAACGGAGAGCACGCGCTCGCGTTCCCAACGGCCGACATCAAGCAACGGCTCACCGTGAAAGCGACGTTTTCCTAGAGGATATTCGACCCGCCAGTCCTTCCATCCGCGCGCTTCGGTGGCCGTGGCGATCGCGAGATGCGTGCCGGGATCGACGTTATCATAGTTGAGATTTTCGCCGGTGCCGAAAATGACGTGCAGGTCGCCCATCGAGCCTAGGACCACCTGCGGCTTGCGGCCTTTGAACGGCAGGACCTGTTCGCGCCAGCTGCCATCGACGTCGCGCCAGTAATGGTGATATTTCCAGCGATTCTTGTCCAGGGTTGCGGACGGCGCATCATCGGGATTTCGCCACACGACAACATGCACGCGCCTCTTCGCATCGATGAACTGGGTCGTGGTGTTCATCATGCCCCAGGCGTACCGAAGCGGAAGGACGGTCATCCCCGGCGTATCGACGGAGATCGCGCCGGAGGTGCCGCCGCCTGATCCGGCGAGAGCAACCACGGGGTCGCCGGCGTTGTTGCGCCAGGTGCGGCCCCGATCATCGCTGAACGCGTAACCAAGATCATGATTGGCGGTAAGATTGCCGCCGGCCTCGCGCCAGCACCACGTCACGTGCAGGCGATTATTGCGATCATAGCGAAACGGATTCGGGTAGGCGCTCCGGGCGGTTTTCCCTTCATAGGTGCCCGCCTTGGAGAACAACATTCCGAGACGGCTCCATTTCCCTTCGCGGTAGTCGTGAAGATGCCAGTCGCCGTTGCCGGATCCGCCCGTGCGATAGGCAAAAGTCAACGTGCCGTCGGGCGCGGAGAAAAAACTCGGATACGTCACGGCATCGATGCGCGTGCCATCGCCAAGATGATTCGTGATCGGACCAAAGACCTGCCGTTTCCAGGCATGCTTGCCGGGGACGCTCGCGAGACCCGTGATCGAACGGCGATACTTTAACGTGTCGGCGTGGTGATCGAATGAGAGATGAACCGTGCCGTCCCTTTCCGCGATCCCGATGACAATCACGTTATGAACATTGCTGTGCGTCACCGGGCCGTGGTCCTCGAATACGATCGTCTCCCACGCTCCCGCCGGCAACGCCCGGCGCGCAACCGCCGGATGACCGGCGCCCGCAAAATAGGCCGCGTATTGGTATCCGTGATGCGAGACGAGCGCCTCCTGCTGAAACGTCTGTCCGTTGATGGAGGTCCCCCATTTTCCGGTCTCAAAATTACAGGCGCCCGCATCCACCGTCGCCTCCCGAACCAAGCGAAAAGCCTCGGCCCGGATGGCGGTCGAAAACGCAAGACCCGCGATGGACGCGCAGAAAGCAACCCGCGCAAACAAGGGGACACGGAATGTCATGAACAAGGTCACTCGAGATGCATACCTGTCTTCAACGACGGGCGGACTTGAAACGCTTCAACCCGCCCCCCGGAAAAGCGTCCGCAAGACCACCTTTCCCCACCCCGACAAGAACACCGCCCACCCGGCCGTCTCCACACAATAGATACCTACCGACGATACTGCCCGAAGTGTGGCGCCGGTCGCGGCGCCTGCGCACGGAGAATGATGGCGGCTTTCAAAAACGGACGCCTAAACCGCTTCAGCCCACGCAACCATCGCGAGCCGGGTTTGCATTCCGAGAATCGAACGAACCCCGATGGCACCGCCAGTCCACGGACGCCGGTTTCGCCATCGTTACCCCAACCGACAGTCCCCCTACCCCCATGAAGTTGCCTCGACCGCTACGCGTGGCGCTCGCCATGCCCCTGATCGTGCTCGCCACCGTCACCACAGCCCGCGCCCAAGCTCAAGTCCTCGTGAACGACTCGTTCGCTTCCGCCACCATCAACAACAACGTCGTCGCATCCGTCACCACCTGGGAGCGCAACGGCAACAACGGCACCCTCTCCCTCCAGGGCGAATCCGGCGCCGGCACCTTGGACAGCAGCGACGTTCTCCAGTATGCGCCCGGTGGGGGCTTCAACACCGTCCGCGGCCACATCCCCGTCCCCTCCCCCAATCCGGTTCCCGGAGCCACCACCGTCGACATGGGCAGCGGCGACATCCTCACCGTTGTCATCGACCTCCGGATCACGTCCTCGCCCATCAACGCCCTCGTCGATGGGCTCCGGATCGGTCTCGGTTCCGCGGCCGGCACCTACGGTTTCCAGATCGGCACCGGCGGCACCACCGGCGCGCAATTCCGCCGCTTCACCGACGGTGCCATCGCCCACGGTCCGAATACTCTTCTCACCACCACCGGCACGCCCCGCTCCATCGGCAACAACACCCCGGGCACCTTCACCTTCACCGTGAAGCGCGCCAGTCACACCACCGTCGAGCTCACCATGAAGCTCGTCCACGCCGGCCAGACCACCACCTGGACCGCCGCCGACACCGACGCCAACGCGCTCCTCTCCAACTTCGACAAAATCATCGTCTCCCAAGGCAACTCCACGATGACCATCCGGCTCGACGATGCCGTCGTCACCTACACGCCGCGCACCCTCGAAGGGCGGACGCTCGCCCGCTGGAAGTTCGACGAACCGCCGCTCACCGGCATCGACGCCCAGGTTTATGCGTGGGACGACACCATCTACCACAACGAGCTCCAACTCCGCCAAGGCGGTGCGATCGCCGACCGCCACACTGACTCCGGCACCGGCGTCTCCGGTCGCCCCCACGACCGCGCGCTTCTCGCCGACGGCCGCGGCATCGCCGAGAACCCTCAAATCAACGGCCTCTGGCAAAACCGTGCGCAGATCACCTTCGCCGGCTGGGTCAAAATCAACTCCGTCCCCGCCACCGGTGTCCACCTCCTCGACTGGCCCGGCGCATCCGGCGTGAAGCTCTGGTTTTCCGCCCCCGGCAAACTCACGCTCCGCATCGGCGCCGACACCGCCACACCCGCCGACTTCACCACCACCGACCCCATCCTCACATCCAACCACGTAGGCAACTGGGTTTACCTCGCCGTCACCTACCGCGGCAACACCGGCAATGGCGTGAAGTTCTACCGCGCCACCACCATCACGGACGTCGGAGTCATCGACGCCCCCCTCGGCAACACCACCGCGATCGGCAACATCCGCAACACCGGTCCCGGCGACCTCCACCTCGGCTCCGATCGCAACGGTGCATCCAAGTTCCCCGGCCAGATTGACGACTTCATGGTCCACGAGCGCGAACTCACGCTGACCAACTTGCGCAGCTTCCGGCTCTCCGGCCGCAACCCCAACGACGCCAGTCCTAACGATTTCCCGCCCCAGGAGCGTGTCCTCAACGGTAAGTTCACCATCCGCGAAGGCTTCACCGACCGTGGCGACGGCTGGGGCAATGATACCTATGGTGCCGTCGCCAACCACTCCTATCACACCACCCCCGGGGATTGTCACAGTCCGGGCGGCGTGCAGCGTTTCCAAGTGACGGCGATCACCCCTGACAACAGCAGCTCCGCCAGCAGGCTCGTGCAGGACGTCATGTTGAAGGCCGGCAAGATCTACAAGGCCTCCGTCTGGCTCCGCTCGAAACCCACCGACGAGGAACCATACCGCGGCGGAAAAATCCGTTTCCACCTCCGCAAGAAGTTCGCGTACTTCACACCCTATGCCACCCGGACCATCGATCTCATCCCCGACGGCCAATGGCGTGAATACACCGTCACCGGTGGCACCTACCACGACGCGGTCGCCTATTTTGCCATCGAGTTCCTCTCCACCGGCACCGTCTGGATCGACGACGCCTCGCTCGTCGAAATCGATGCGCCGATCGGCGTCCGCGAGGAACTCGATGGAGTCAAAAACACACCTGTTCCCGGCCGATTTTTTGGCATCCACCTCAACCAACTCAGCGGTAACAACACGCCCACCACCGCCTATCACCCTTTCTGGCCGGCGTTGGGGCAAAAAACCCTTCGCCTCTGGGACACCAAGACCCGCTGGGGCGACATCGAGATCGAGCAAAACACCTTCGACTACTGGGATCGCTTCGACCTCTACGTGAACCGCGGTGTCACCGGTTCCCCCGACACCAGTATCATTTACACGCTCGGCATGCCGCCCACTTGGGCCGTCGTGCCAGACCCCAAACACATGCTCTACTCCAACGTCTTTGAATCACCAAACAAGGTCTCCAGTGGCCCCCCCAACGTCGGTTCCAATTGGGCCAACTGGACAAGCTACATCTCGAAGGTCCGTGATCACGCCAACGGTCGCATCAAGTACTGGGAGATATGGAACGAGGCCAACGTCAAGGGAAGCAACGACGAGAACGACCCCACCGCCTACAGCGGCACCATCCCTCAAATGGTCGAACTGGCCCACGCCGCCGCAGCCGTCCTCAAGACCGATAGCTCCAACAAAATATTGTCCCCCAACGTCACTGTCAGCGGATGGCAATGGTTCGAACAGTACATGAACGAAGCCCGGTCACGCGGCCCCGCCTACCTCGACGTCCCCGACATCTACTCATTCCACGCCTACGGCGGGCGCATCCCCGAGAACCGTCGCGTCTTCACCGCCAGCTTTAGGGACATCCTCTCCCGCTATCCGACCGAGGCTGGCAAACCCATCTGGAACACCGAGGGCTCGGAACGCGTCACCGACGCTCCCATCGAGGAAAAAGCCGGCATCGTCAGCCGCAGCTACATCACCCAGTGGATCAATGGCGTCTCCAACTATACGTGGTACACCTGGGAAGGCAGCGGCACCGGCATCCCCATCGCGCAAAAAATCGGCGGCGTTTACAGCACCGTACCTCCCCCCGCCGGAATCGCCTACCGAGAGACCGCCAGCTGGCTCGTCGGCGCGAAGGTCGTCGCCAAGACCGTCACGCCCACCAGCGCCGGCACCGAGCGTTGGGTCGTCGAGATCACCCGCCCCGGCACCTACAAGGGGTACATCATCTGGGACACCGCGATCGGCTCTCCCTACAACTGGACTATCCCTTCTTCCTGGAACCCCGCACCGGTGCGCAAGCGCACGCTCAACGGCACCGCGACGGCCTTCAGCGGCAACACCGTCGCCATCGGCAACGCGCCGATTCTGCTGGAGTCGGGAGACATCAAAATCGAGGCGGAGCACCTCGTCGTTTACGACTCCTCCGACGACGACCTGATCGGTTCCCCCAGTGACACCAGCCTCAGCGGCGGAGCGGGTGCCAGCTACAACGCCACCGTGGTCAACGACTACATCACCTACATCATGCCCAACGTCGGCATCGGCTCCTACAAGGTTTATGCGGGGGTCAAGAGGTGGACGAACCGCGGCATCTTCAAGTTGGAGATCGCCGATTGGAAGCCGCTCCCCGCACCGACGTTCCCTTCGCCGCTCGCGACCGGTGTCGATACCCGCAATTCCTCGGCGGACTACGTGGAACTGCCCCTCGGCGGCACGTGGACCATCACCACGACCGGCGACAAGCTCTTCAAGTTCACCGTCACCGGAACCTCCGGTACAGGCTACGTCCTTCTCTTCGACTACATCCGTCTCGAACGCCAGTAAAGGATTCGAACGCGTCCGTCGTTCACCTCAGCCTCGCGGCTCGTGCCGCGGGGCTTTTTTTTGAAATCCGAGTTCTCACGACAGTCATCTCCTGCGATGACGCCTGAACCGTTTCAACCCCGCGCCCCCTTTTCAAAACGGCCGCCGCTTCGCACCGTCTCCGCCATGACTTCTCCGTCCCGCCGCTTTGTCGCACTTCCGGCCGGAGCCCACGACATCGGAATGTAGCCGATCCGCCCGGAAGACGACACACATGCATCATCCCCGGCTCAGAGCCAACCCGCTCGCGTCACGCGCCGATCTCCGGCGGGCGTTGCTCGATCTTTGGCAACCGCTGCAGCCGTACCTCGAACACGAGGACGCGGCGATTTCGCTCGGAGCCAACGAGGCGGGCTACGGTCAGCCCGGGCGTCTCCTCGAAGCCTTCACCCGGCCTCTCTGGGGTCTTGTTTCCCTCCATGCCGGCGGCGCGGATTTCCCCCACTGGCCGCTCTACCAACATGGCCTCGCCGCAGGCGTGAACCCCCGGCACCCGCATTACTGGGGCGAAGCCGGGGACCACGACCAGCGCTTCGTGGAAATGGCCGTTCTCGGCCTCGGCCTGGTGTGCGCCCGCGACCGGCTCTGGGATCCTTTGCCGGAAAAATCACGAGTCCATCTCGTCGCCTGGCTCTCTCAAATCAACACCCGCCGTCTGCCGGACAACAACTGGAGGTTCTTTCGTGTATTCACAAATCTAGGACTGAAGGCGGTCGGCGCACCGTCCGCCCCCGCGCTCGTCGAAGAGGACCTCGATTGCATCGACGGCTGTTATCAGGGCGACGGCTGGTACACCGACGGCAAAGGTCCCCAGCGCGACTACTACATTCCGATGGCGATACACTTCTACGGCCTCCTGCTGGCCGGATTGCCCGGCGCGCTCGCACCGGATCGGGCCGCGCGATTCCGGGAGCGGGCGAGGCGTTTCGCCGCGGATTTCGCCGCCTGGTTCGCCGCCGACGGCTCCGCCATTCCGATCGGACGCAGCCTCACCTACCGGTTTGCCCAGGGCGCCTTTTGGGGCGCCCTCGCGTTCGCCGGCGAGGAAGCGCTGCCGTGGGGCGTGATCAAGGGCCTGCACCTCCGCCACCTTCGCTGGTGGCTTCGCCAGCCGGTGTTCACCGGGACCGGCGTGCTCACCCTCGGCTACGGCTACCCCAACCTGATCGTCTCCGAAGGATACAACGCCCCGGGCTCGCCCTACTGGGCCTGCAAGGCGTTCCTTCCGCTGGCCCTGCCCGAAGAGCATCCGTTCTGGCAGGCGGAGGAGCTTCCCTGCCCGGTTCCGTCCCTCTCCGTCCAACCCGGAGCCGGACTGATCCTCTGCCGCGATGAATCCCGCGACCACGTCGTCGCGCTCTCCAGCAACCAGGTCCCGTCATGGCCGCTCCGGCATGCGGCATCCAAGTATCCAAAATTCGCATACTCAAACGCGTTCGGCTTCGGTGTGCCGGCGGGCGGCTCCGCGCCCGAATGGGGCGGGGCCGACGGCATGCTGATGCTCTCCGACGACGGTCGTGACTGGCGCGGACGCGAAACATTGCTCGACGAGCGATACCCGGGCGCGACGCTTTACACCCGTTGGTCTCCGTGGCCCGACGTCGAGGTGGAAACCTGGCTCACCCCCGTTCCGCCCGGCCACTTGCGCGTTCACCGCGTGGTCACCGGGCGCCCGTTGCAAAGCGTCGAAGGAGGATTCGCAGTGAGTCGCCTGCGGGAAACTCCGACCGACGGGGACGGGGCGCGCGCGCACACAGGTTTTTTTCTCGACCACGCACAAGGCTTCAGCGGCGTGCGCGACCTCGCCGGCGAACGCCGAGGCCGGGCCGTCGAAACGGAGCCGAACACCAATGTCCTCCACCCTCTCGTTTCGGTTCCGGTTCTCGAAGGCGCGCATCCGGCGGGCGAATGCCGGCTCTTCACCGCCGTGGCCGGCCTGCCCGGGGAAGGCCACGGCGAAGCCGGTCGCACCTTCCTCGATTCGCTGCGCCTGCAACCCGGGCCGGCCGGACCTCAACTCTGGCGGGCGGACACACTGCTTTTGGACAATCTCTCGCCTCGATAAACTCGTCCCCGAAAACCATCCGCTTCCGCCATGCACACCCCGCCGACCTCCGCCCGCTCCCTCCTCGCCGCCGCCTTCGTCGCAGCGCTTGTTCCAACCCTCGAAACCCGCGCCGAACTTCTCGGCCAATGGCGCTTCAACGAAACCGGAAGCCTCGCCCACGACGATTCCGGCAAGCACAACCACCTCGTCATCCGCCGCGATCGCACCAACCCGTTCGACGGGCACACTCCGGACGGAACCGGCGTCTCGGGCCGGCCCGGCGACCGCGCCTTCGATCCCTACGCGTGGAAACACTACAAGAATGGCAACGCCACGAGCCCCGATCGCGTGCATGCCGACTACGCCTCCCTCGCCAGCTTCACCATCGTCGCCTGGGTCAGGATCAACGCCGTGCCCAAGCAGGGCGAAACCCTGTTTCTTTTGAACGCGGACAATAACATCAAGATCACCTTCTACACGCGCGACGAAAGCGGCTGGGGCACGCTGGAGATCGCCTCGAAAAAATTCGGCAGCCAGGAAAGATGGCTCGGCGAGGACGACATCGGCGCGTGGGTCAACCTCGCCGTCACCTACGATTCCACCTTGCGTTCAAAAGCGGTGAAATTCTATCGCGCCGACGCAAAGACACCGATCCGCGCACCCTTTTCGGAAACAGGCAACGGTCAGGCGACGGGACCGGTCAAAAACATCGCCCTCGGCGGCCCGTTGCCCGTCACGCTCATGCTCGGCAACGTCGCCGACGCCAACCGCACTTGGAAGGGCCTGATCGACGAGGTGCGTTTCTACAACACCGCGCTCGGCCCGGACGAACTCGAGGCGCTGCGCCGGCGCTCCGTCGCGGTGGACTGATCGGCGCGGACGCCCCCGACCGGTCCGGCATGCGACGCCCCGACGATCAACCCGCTGTCGCCGGCTCCGCGCGCAACGTCGCCCCTTCCACCCACTCCAAACCGATGCTCATCGCCAACGGGGCATCCGGCAGGCCGAACTCCTTTCGCCGCAGAAACCTGTGCAGCAACTCCACCGCCAGCCGGTTGCGCACCCGTCGCAGTTGCAGGAAGCCCGAGAGCGGCGTGTCATACGGCGGAAGGTCCAGGCAACAGTAGCCATAATCCACCGGAGCACTCAGTCCTCTCGCCGCCAGCACCTTCAGCGGACGATCATCCTGATTGGCGATCACGACATCCGGACGCCGCTTTTCGAACCAACGCAGAAACGCGTCCTCATCCCAATCAGGCATGTCGAGAAACAGCGCACTCTTCCGCAACCCGAGGCGCAGGGCAGCCATGTCGAAACCGCCCACCCAGTCCGTGAAACGCCGCATGTCGGCCACCAGGCCGATGCGACGATAGCCGCGCCGATGGCATCGCATCACCGCGGTATAGGTCTCGTTGGTCGAGTGCGAGCTGATGCAATGAAATGGAATTTCGTCCGGAGGCGGAGAAATCATGATCGTGGCAAACGACGTCCAGTCGAACTTCACTTCGGGCAGCGGCCGGCTGTTGGCCTCGATCAGCAGTCCCCGGATGTTGCGCGCCTGCAGTTGCCGCAACAACGACGCGGCCTCGGCCGGCGTCCGCGGAAATGGAAACGGGTTCACCGCGTAACCAAGCTCCGAGGCCACCTCCGCAACCACCGTTTCCCACTGGCTGGCGCCAGTTGCCGCCGCCCACCCCTCGGATTGGGGAACGTCCGTATTCGTCAGCACCCCCAGCGTCCCATAGAACGCGCCTTGCTCCGCCCGGTTGCCGGATTTGGCCAGCGCCTGCGCGGCGGCATCGGGAAGATAGCCCAGTTCGTCGGCGGCCTTCCGAACGCGTTCGACCGTGGTGGCCGCGATGCCGGGAGCGGCCCGAAGGGCCATTGAAGCGGTGGCGTTGCTCACGCCGGCATGGCGGGCGACATCGGATAAACGAATACGCATGGGGTGTGCGCCCATCGTTCTCAGCTTCCACACGGCGAATCAATGCCGGATCACCATCCGCACGGTCCGGCCGCGCATTCCTTTTAAAACGCTTCAAGTTTGCCCGCCGTTGTCCGACCTGACGCTCTCGTCGTGAACATACGCCATGCCACCCCTGCCCCTCCCGTGTTCCCTGCGCCGGATCGTCCCGCTTGCCTGCATGCTCTGGACTTCCTCCGCCTTGAGCGCGGCTCCCGCGTCGGCCGGCCCCAACCTGGTGGAAAACGGCGACTTCGAGTCCCGCGGCGGGTGGACGTCCAACTGGGCGTGGTCGAAGGCCGACTCCTCGCTGGAGATCGACCGCTCGCGAGGCGAGGCCCACTCGGGCAAGGGCGCGCTGCTCGTCACCTCGCTCAAACCGGCGACTACCCAATGGCACAGCACCCCGTTCACCTTGAAGGCCGGACAGGCCTACCGGCTCTCGTTCATGTATCGCGGCGAAGGCGTCTCCCAGTTGCACGCGGTCGTCCGCATGATCCGGCCCAACTGGACCGCTTATCACAAAACCAACCACACCATCCTCCCCGAGTGGAATCGCGCCGAGGACCTCTTCGTCGCCTCGGCGGACAAGGAGGACGTCGCTCTGTTCTTCTCCTTCGAAGACGCCGGCCGCGTCTGGATCGACAATGTCGTGCTCAACGAAATCGACCTGCCGGTGGCGAAGCCGACGCGCACGGAGAATCTGCTCAACAACGGCGATTTCGAGGTGTCCGTCTCGGGCGACGACTGGATCGTCCCCGCCAACTCCCGCAACCACATCCGTCGCGACACCACCGAGCGTAAATCCGGCTCCGCCAGTCTCCGCGTGGAAGGTGCCCGCGACTTCCTGTCGGCCCCGCTCCTCCTCACTGAAAACTGCCCGCACGTCATCAGCGGCTGGGTTCGCGCCGACCGACCCGACACACCCGTGACGTTCGAGCTGAAGTCCGGACGCACCGTGCGTTTTTCCAAGACCTTTACCGTCGGCCCCGAGTGGACCCGCTGCGAGATCTCCGGCGCCTCGATGTTGAAGGAGCGGTTCTTCTACGTCTCGCTGCGCAAGTCCGGGAATGGCGCAGCCTGGTTCGACGGAATCGCGCTGCACGAAGGCGACCGGCCTCCCGCCGGCGAGCCGCCCGCCCGCCGTGAGGTTGGCGTCGAACTGCAAGGAGAAGGCCGGGTTTATACCACGGAACATCCACCCGAAGTCGTCTTCACCTTGAATCGCGGCTCGCCTCGCTCCGCTCCCCGCGAGGAGACCTTGGAGTGGCGGCTGGATGACTGGCGCGGCGACACCTTCCAAACCGGCCGGGTGATCGTGCGGGTCGGCGAGACCAGCGTGCGCACCACCCTCCGCCCGACGAAATTCGGCCTTCACCACCTCGTCGTGCGCGGTCGGGACACGTCCGTGAACGGCACTCACTTCGCCTACTTCTCTCCGCCGCCCAAGATCGCGCCGGCCGACTCCCGCTTCGGAAACCACTTCTCGCACAACAGCACCGATGTCTTCGAAATGGCGCAACGCATCGGATGCCTCTGGGGTCGTGCCCACTGGCCTCCCGGCGCGACGCAATGGAAGTCCGTCGAGCCCGCCAAGGGCGAATTCAGTTTCTCGGAACGGCTGCAAAAGCGCCTCGCCGCGGGCGAAATGGCCCTCCTTGGCATGATCGACACCACGCCGCCTTGGGCGGCCGCCCCCGACGACGCAAGCTGGCTTGCCCGCAACCGCGCCTACGGCACGGTGATGCCCGAGTCGATCGACGACTGGCGCAACTACGTGCGGACCGTCGCCAAGGCCCACCCCCAAATCACCCACTGGGAGATTTTCAACGAACCCAACGTCCCGATCTTCTGGCGCGGAACCCGCGAGGACCTGCTCAAGCTGCACGTCGCCGCCTCCGAGGAACTCAGGCGGGCCAACCCCGCCATCAAGGTCGTCGGCGGTGTATCCAGCTCTCAATTACAACAGGCGGGGGCCCTGCGGTCGGTTGACGCCACGGTCGAGCATCCCTACTCGCACGGCCGGACGGTCGATGAACGGGTGACGGAAAACCGCGCCGCCTTCGCCCGTCGCCGGGCAACCCTCGACAAGGCGGGCGGGAAACACGTCGCCCTCTGGAACACCGAATACGGTCCCGGTGACTGGGGGTCGGTGCGTGCGCCCGGCAACATGGATCAGCGCGTCCGTGCCGTCGAATACATGATCAAGCATACCGTGGCGCAGCTCGATCAGATCGAGCGTTTCTTCCCCTACCTGATGGCCTCCGACGTCATCAGCGAACACACGCAGCTCGAGCCCGACCACGTGCCGCGCCTGGGGCTCGCCGGCTATGCCACCGTGATCCGCTTCACCGACGGAGCCGAACCCATCGGCGAAGTACCGGGGACCACGCCCGACGTGCGGGCGTTCGGCGTCCGCCGCGACGGGCACCTGACGATTTTCGTCTGGAGTCGCACGCCCGGCAAAACCCTTTCTCCCCGGCGGGCGGACGGCGTCGAGGTCTTCGACGAGATGGGCAATTCGATCCCCATGCCCGCGTCGATCGGCCGCCTGCCCGTCATCCTCACAGGGAAACCGGAGGCCCTGCTGCAAACCGGTCTCTTCACCCCCCGTCTGTAGCGCCTCGTCTCCGCTGCAGCCACGCTCGTTTAAATCGCTTCAGACAACACCCGGATTGAACCCCGCGGGCGTCCGGCCCAATGTCCGCCAATACCCCACCCCGCCGTAAACACGAGTGGCTCGCGCGACGCTTTTTCACCCCGACCTCATGAACCCGATCTCTGCCCCCTCCTCCAAGCGTCGCGGCTTCACCTTGATCGAGCTGCTTGCCGCGGTCGCGATCATCGGTGTCCTGGCCGGCCTTGTCCTTGCTGCCCTCGGCAAGAGCCGTGAGGCCGCCCGCGCCTCCCAATGCCTTTCCAACGTCCGGCAGATCGGCGGATTGTTCACGCTCTATGCCGCGGACAACAAGGGACTGCTGCCGCACACCGCCGGCGGGCAGCTCCCCGGCGACGGCGCGGGCTGGTCCTACGCGCTCGCCCGCTACTTCATCACCGAAACCCAGCGCTCGCGGTTTCAAAACATCGGATTGACCCGGCCCAACACCACCCGCCCCCCGGCCCCCTACTACTGTCCGGCCGCCAACACCTTTCTGAAGCAAAACCCCGATCCGCAGCGGGAGATGGCCTCCTACGCCGCCAACGGACATGTGCTCAATCCTTCCTCGGGAACCCTCCTGCTGGAAAACCGCACCCGCCTCGCCAACATACGCAATCCCGCCCAAACCTATCTCGTGACCGATCTCGACGGTCGGGACTTTATATCCAGTCGACCGGGCTACTTTGAAAACGGAGGCCACAACCCCGCGGCCAAGGATCGCCACGCCGGAAAACTCAACATGCTGTTCGTCGATGGCTCCGTTCGCGCACTCGAGTTCGCGAAGATGCCGTTCGTCGGCACCTCCTTCTTCAACGGCGACAGCTCGCGCGCTCCTTGGGGTCCCAACTGACGCCAGCCCAAAAAAACCACCATGCGCCCCGATGATGAAGGGAGCGTCCGCGCGCCGTCCTCCCTCACAGTCCTGCGTCATCGGCTCGCCGCGACGATCGCGGCCCGTCCGGGGGCGGCGGTGGCGGCGCCCGGCCCCGATGGCTCCTGGGGTGACATCGATTACGCCGACCAAACCCCGACGGAATGGCGACCCTCTCAACATCTCGCCCGTGTCCGGCAGCTGGCGGTAAACGCCCGCGGCGGCGGTGCTCCGGCCGCACAGGCCCAGGCGCTCTCCGCGCTGCGCTGGTGGCTTGCCCATGATCCCGCGGCCCCGAGTTGGTGGCACCGGCAGATCGGCGCGCCGCGATTGCTCGGCGAAGCCGCGCTCCTGCTCGCCGGCGAGCTTGACGCCGCGGATGTGGGGCGGGCGCAAGTGATCCTCGAGCGCGCCGGAGACTTTATCCTCATGTCCGGCATGGCCCCGCGCGCCATGAACTGGACCGGTGCGAACCGTCTCTGGATTTCGGCCAATCGCCTGCTGCTCGGGACACTCATCGGTGACGAGACGATCATCTCTGGAGCGGTAACCGCGGGCGCGGGCGAATTGCGCGTGGCGTCCCGCGGCGAAGACGGAATCCAGGCGGACTTTAGTTTCCACCAGCACGGTCCGCTGCTCTTCAACGGGAGCTATGGACGATTCTATCTTTTGGAATCGGTGTTTTTGTTGCAGGCGGTGCATGGCACCCCGTGGCAACCGGCAGAGGGCCGCTACCGTCTGCTGGCCGACTTCCTCCTCGATGGCACGCGCTGGATGTTGCGCGGGGAGGATTTCGATTTCGGCTGCCGCGACCGGGAGATGACCCGCCCGCGCGTCACGTGCAGGGATCTCGCCCCGGCGGCCGCCTTCCTCGCGGAGGCCTGTCCGGCGCGGGCGGAGGAGTTGCTCGGACTCGCGGAGGGTCTCCGCACCGGCGCGGCACCGGGGGCGCTGGCGGGAAACCGAATGTTTCCCCGCTCGGATTTCATGGTGCAACAAGAGCCGGGCTGGCGCGTCTCCGTGCGCATGCACTCCCTGCGCACCGTGCGCGCGGAGTGTTGCAACGGCGAGGGCCGGCGATCGCACCACCTGTCCGACGGACTCACCTGCCTCATGCGTTCGGGAACCGAATATCGTGACCTTTTTCCGGTGTGGGACTGGCAACGACTGCCGGGCACGACCTGCCTCCGCACCCTGCGTAATGAATTCCCGGATACCGTTTTTATGCGCGGAACGGCGGAAGCGGTCGGCGGCACCGGCGACGGACGAACCGGGGTTTGCACACAGCATTTGCGCTCGGACCACCTGGTGGCGCGCAAAAGCTGGTTCTTCGACCAAGAGGGCGTCGTCTGCCTCGGCGCGGGCATCCGCAGCGCATTCGCCGGGGTCGTGGGCACGACACTCGATCAGAGCCGGATCCAGGGCGCGGTGATCACCGATGCCGCTCCCGACCGACCGCTGCCCGCCGGCCGTCACCGGGCGAGCTCCGCACGCTGGTTGGCGCACGGCCAATGGGGGTTTTGGTTCCCGCAGGCCACCGACGTGGAGGTGGAACTGGGGCCTCGCACGGGAGCGTGGAGCGATATCGGCGCGGGCCCGTCTGACGCGGTGAGCGAGCAGGTGTTCCTGGCCGTCATCAACCATGGGGAAGCGCCCGAAGGCGCCGCCTACGCCTATGCCATTCTACCCGGTGCGAACGCCGCCGGGCTGGCGCGTTTCACGGCGACGCCGTCGTTTGAGGTACTGGAAAACTCTCCGCGATTACAGGCGGTCTGGCGTCCGGCCGGGAAACTGCTGCAAGCGGCGTTTTTCGGCGCGGGTGAACTGGTCTGGAATGGCGGATGGAAGCTGCGCGTGGAGGGCGAATGCGCGGTCCAGATAACACTTGATACACACGGAAATCCTCGGGTGTTCGCGGCGGAGACCCGTCAGTTGGCGGAGTTTTTCGAGGGCCGTCTGAGCGATCCAATGGGCGCGACCCGGTGGGAGGGCCGCGTGCCGTTCCCGGGAGGAGACGCGGCGGGAATTACGTTGCGAATCGTGTAAGCTGGATTCGCGGGAGCGGATTGCACGTCACTCGGTCGACCCCGGCGGTGACCAGCCCATCGTCAACGCGACGGTGAGATGCCGGGATCGGTGGCGAGACGATTGACGATCCACGCACGGCGGCTCTCGGCTCGATTTTGCGCCTCGATCATCTCGGAAAACTTATCCGGCGAATCGTCCAGCGAAGGCGGCGAAGAGGCTGAAAGCGCCGCGATGATCACGTCCTGACGCTGGAGATTCAGCAGAGTGTTGTGTGCATAACGCTCAAGATCCTCGCGTACGGCGGGCGCAAGCTCATCGCGCATGCGATCCCGGAACGCGGCCACGGAGCCGGCAGGCCCCACCAACAGATCCAGGTTGCGCTGCACCGCGAGCGAGGTGCCGGCGCCGAGGGATCCGAGGGTCGGATCGAAACCGGCGACAAAACCATCGGTGATCGGCAGAAACGGCCGAACCTGTTCGGCGGGCACCACCCCGACCGCGGCAGGCAGCCAGTCGCTTATCCGGGAAAAAGTGGCGTTGCCCTTCTGCGAGGTGATGAAGTGCAGAAAATCGATCAGGCGTGCGTGATTCGCGGCGCTCCGGACGATGCCAAAAGTGAGTCCGGTGCCTGTCTCGGACTCCGAGGCCGGGCCAAGCACGTTCGCCCCGTAGATCGGGTGTTCGCGGGAAGGTGCCGGAACCGGAAAGACGCCGAGTTCAAAGTCGGCCATCGCACGAAAACTGGGCGAATCCCAACTGCCGCTGGTGATCATCAGCGCCCGTTTCTGCAAAAAATAAAAGGCGGCGTCATCCCGCCCGAGTTGGACAAAGCCCGGATGCATCTGCAGGGCGACATCGCGGGTGATCGCGAGTCCGGCGGAGTAGGCCGACGAATCCACGCTCCAGGCGCCGTGAAGGAATGCCTGACCGATGTCGGTGTTCTCGGGCCGCAGCGTGTGTTCGAGATCGAGCTCCTGAATCAGCCGCTGCGTCTGGCTGGCGAACAATCGATAGGCAAGCATCGGCCCGTTATCCTTTGATCCGGCCACCGGCAACACGGGCTGCCCCAACTCCGCGCTCCGTTCATGCACGCGATGACAGAGGGCGAGAAAGTCATCGAATGTCTCCGGCGGCGGGGTGTCGCCCAGCAGACGCCGCCACAGGTCCCGATTGTAGAAGACGCGTATCGTGAACATCGACATCGGCACCCCGTAGTATTCGAGCAGGTTAGTCCGGTAGGCCCAGCTACCTTGCATATCATCAAGAAACGTCGCCCGCCAGGGAACCGACGCCAGCGGCCCGCCTTCGTTATAGGGGTTGGGCCGTTCGACCCATTGCGAAATGGGGGCGAAAAAGCGCGCCATCACCTCGTCATCCGTTCCCTTGCCCAGTTGAATAATGTCGGGGGCGGTCCCGCCCACCAATTGGGTGCGCACCCACTGCGCATAGGTGCGCTCGGGGATCGCAATCTGCTCGACCCGCACCTCCGGATGCAGCGCCTCGTAATCCCGTGCCAGTTGGTCCAGCGCTTCACGCATGCCTGCTTCAAGCTGCCAGTGGGCGAAACGAATGACGTGCCTGCCATCCGAGGCATCGTCGGATTCGCGCCCCAAGACGCGAAACAGCGATACCAGGAAGCATCCCAGAAGAAGCGAATAGCCGATGAGATTGATGATTTTCTCCCGCGTCATGGTGCAGGGATCGCCGCGGGCGGCAAGGAGGCCAGGTGTTCGAGAACCATCCGGCGGCGGACGTCCCGGGTGAAGGCGGTCAGGAATTTCCCGTAATGGTCGCGCGCGATTTCCGTCCGGCCCAGAAGTCGGGCAAGCTCGCCGATCTGAACCCAGACACGAGCCTGCTGTGTCGGTCTCGCGATGCCCGCAAGATCGGCGGCCATCAGGTGCTCAAGCGCAAGGGCGTCGCCGAGCCCAAAGCGCAGCGCGACGTCGGCCAGCAGCAGATTCAAATCACGCCGCGCGGACGCGGTGACCAGTCCGGCGGCCGCCCGGCGATGATTTTCAAAACGTGTCCTCAATTCGTCCGCGGACACCGGCGCGTAGAGTTCGATCAGAGCAAGTTTTATTGCGGCTTGCTCCGCCCAAGGATGCGCGGGATGTTCCGCGACCAGTTTTGAAAAATGCGCGGCGGCCGCGGAGAGGTTCGGCGGAGAGCGGTGTATTTGTTCGACACGGCCAAGGTGAAAACGGGCGACGACGGCAACCTCGCCCGTCGGGATGTCGATGATCAGCGATTCAAGAATGCGCACGGCCTCGTCGAGATTTCCGGCGGTTTTCGGCTGTTGAATCAGAAGTGTGATTGCATAACCGAGCCGGGACTCGCGACTCCGATGGGTCGCAAAGGCGCGATGGGATTCCTTGAACAGACTCAAGGAAGCACGCTCCCAAGCATGGACGACTTCCGCGTCGCGTGCCTCCATCGGCTCCGACGCGGAGAGAGTTGAAACGAGCATCGGGAGCGCGAGCAGAAGGCTTGCGCGCACGACCCTGCCATATCGAGCGGACATCAGTCGGGTGCCGGCTAGGCGAGCTTCACGATGATGCGGTGTTCGCGAGCCTCCTCGATATCGAGACCGACGAGACACAGACCCGCCTCATCCTCGAAGGTGAACTCAACGGAGATCCCGTTATGGAGAACCGCATCAGGCGCGGCGGACAAGTGAATCCGCAGTGTGTGGACGCGGCGCTCCGGCATGCCGGCGTAACGCCCGTGGCGTGCACCGAGGGTCACATGCAACTCCGAGGCCGTGCGTGTGCAGCGGGTCGCCATGATGGCGAAGGCGCCGGTCTTGTGTTCCAGCGATTCGCCATCGTCCTCGATCAGACGGCCGGCGGCGGCGCGGCCAACCGCAGGAGGGAAAATCTCCCAGATCACCGCATCGGCCGGCTTCGTTCCGATGTGAGAGCGGTCCGGAGCCTGCGGCAGCATCGCGCCCGAGCGCACGAACAACGGGCCGCCACGCCCGGACGGCACGCGCACGTCGAGCCATTGCCCGCCGGGATGCTCCACACCGGTCCAGTAGTCGATCCACCCGTCGCCCGGAGGCAACCAGATGCGCTCTGCAAACGCCCCCGCCAGCAGATCGTCGCCAAGATAATATTGATGAAGACAGTGGTCGGCCTCGGGCAGTTCGGGATGAACGAGCGACATGGGACGCAGGATCGGCCAGCCGGTGCGCGCGGCTTCATGGGCGGCGGTGTAGAGGTAGGGATGCAGACGATAGCGCAGCTTGGCGTAGAACTTGAAAATCGGCGCGAGTGTCTCGCCGAGGAATTGAGGATGGCGCCAATAGGCCCAGGAACAGACCTGCGACCACGGTTGCAGGAATCCGAAGTGAATGCCTTCGGCGGAAAACACCTCCATGTCGCACGAGACATTCGTGTGACCACACAAGGCGTGGTTGAGCATCGAGACGAGCGGTTTCTGACCGCCCCCGGTATCACCAGCCCAGGTGGCGGCGAAGCGCTGGATGCCGATGTAGCCGCCCGAGCTGTAGATCATCGCACGGCGGCCGGTGTGTTCACTGAAGCCCAGCGCCATCTGTTTGTTGAGCAGCGAGGGATAAAGGTTGTGAGCCTCCTCGTCGCGCATGCCGTTTCCGTAAAGACGATCGGGGTGCTCGTTGACCTGCAAGGCGCCGTCCATCTTGAAAGCCGCGACGCCTTGATCGACGAACTTCTCCAAGTGACGAAACCACGGCTCCCCGGGTTTGGTGAGCTTGTCGGCGTAAATGGCCCCGTGGCCAAAATGCTCGTCCTTTTCGAAATCGTCCGGATGAAAACCCGCCGCCTGCCGGTCTCCATTCGTGGCGTTATCCGGTGTCGTCCCGTCGGCGCGACACCGGCGTTCCTCCTCCCAGGTGACGTCATAATCGCTGCACAGCCAAAGACTGAGTTTAAACCCCAGACGATTCGCAGCGCCGAGAAACGTGTGCGGGTTGCAGGCGCCGCCGAGCCACGAAGGATAGCGGAAGCGGTCGGGGTGCCAGTTCTTGTTTAGGCCATAATCGTAGTGTTCGCTCATCCACCCGGGCTCGAGCCCCACGAGATCGCACGGGATGTCGTCGCGACGGAAGGCGAGGCAATCGTCGAGCATCTCGCGGGCGGTGGCCTGATCGTTGCAGACGAACGTCAATCCGTAGGCCCATTTCGGCAGGAGACAGGGGCGGCCGGTGAGCGCGGTGAACTGCTCAAGCAGGGAGCGAAAGCCGCTCCCCGCAACCAGGTAAAGATCAAGCGGGCCACCGTTGCACTCGATGGAAAGCTCCTGAGCCTGCCGCGAACCACAGTCGATGGCGTGGCGCCAGGAGCTGTTGACGAACACGCCCCAACCGCGCGCGCACATGAGCCAGGGAATGGGCACGTAGGACTTGACGTTGGAAACCCAGATGGGCGTACGAAAGCCGGTTTTCTCCACGCGATCACGGGTGACATCGCCGAGTCCGTAAAGGCGGTCTCCGACGGCGTGGCGAGCCTGCCAGCGATAGCCGCGGTCCATCCCGGCATCGAGCACAGAGGTGGAAAGCAACAGTGCCCCGTCCGCGGAAAACAGCTCGGTCGCTCCGGTTTCATTGGCCACGCTCAAGGTTCCGCCGGGCAGGCGTAGCAGCGTGTGATGCACCCCCTCGGTCACGTCGAGCATGGCCGGAGCAAGCCCCTGAGCCACGAGTCCGTAGCGCACCAACGGGTTTTCGCGTTCGCCGGGTTTGTACACCCGCAGGCGGAAGATGCCGGGCGCGTGACCGCTGATCATCAGGCTGGTGCCGCCGCCCAACGGAATGCTCCAGCCGGCGGTCCCCCGCTCTTTCGTCACCACGCCGCAGGCGGCCGATGATGTTTCATTGGTGGGAAGCGAGGCATTTTGCATGGCCGCTCCAGTTCAATCGCGCCGCGTCCGCGAACAACGCTTCCACCTGTTGAAACGCTTCAGCACAGCGGCGGCCTGTCGTCGCCGGTGGAGGCGGCGGATCGAACCGGCGCGAGCAAACCGAGCTGATGGGCACCCAGATAAAAAAGCAGCACAAAGATCCCCACCAGCAACATCGCCGCGCACAGGGCGAAGGCCGCGGTGGCGATCAACAGCGAGGGAAGCACCTGATCGAGCGATGCGCCCCCCGCCCATTGGAGGCCGACCGCATGCATCAGGTGCCAGGTTCCGATGATGCCGATCACGCCCTCGGTGCAAAGCAGCCCGTAGAGGTGAACCCGGGTGAATCCAGAGTTGCGCCAGAGAAAACCGGCCGGGCGGAGCAGCGGTTTGGGAGTCGGATGAGACATGGGAGGAACAAGGGTTGGAGGATCACGCGAATGACATGGGCCGGCGCGCCGGGCCTGCCTCACGATCTGTTCAGGGGAGCCGACAACCGCCATCGCCGGCAACGCGGACGGCTGCTGAAGCGTTTCAGCGGACCCGACGATTTTCCGGACCTCCTCGCGTTCCATCCTCAGGTGTCATGGCGTCATCCCCCGGTCCGCTGCCCCGTCGATTGCTTCGCTCATTCCTCGTTCTTGCGCTCGTCCTCGCTGCGGGCGGACCATTGTCCGCCCAATACGGCCGCGATGCCGTCATGGAGCTGACCGCCACCACCAGCGCAACCGCCCCGCATATCACCCTTTCGTGGCCCCTTCCGCCCGGCCTCCCTCTCTCCGGCAATCCGCCCAAGCTCTGGCGGCGCGTGAAGGGCCAGACCGGTTGGGGCACCGCAATTATTCTTTCCGACAACGCCACCTCCTACACCGACGCCACCGCGCAACCCGGCGTCGTTTACGAATACTCCCTCTACTTCTGGCGCAGCACAGGCACCATCCTCCGCTACGGAGCGATCGCCGCCGGCCACAACATTCCCCTCGTCGAGCATCGCGGCAACGCCCTCCTCTACGTGGACGCATCTCAGGCCGTGGCCCTGGGCGGCGAGATCGACCAACTTGTCCGCAACCTCGCCGCCGACGGCTGGCGTGTGATCCGCCATGACGGCCCGCGCGGCGTGGTTTCCAACGCTTCC
This sequence comes from Opitutaceae bacterium, assembly GCA_024711005.1. GTDB lineage: Bacteria > Verrucomicrobiota > Verrucomicrobiia > Opitutales > Opitutaceae > Rariglobus. Next base: position 46,239 of record JANJTQ010000199.1, read on the forward strand.
ACAAACTCCGCCGACTACCCCGCGCGCCTGGCCGAACGCACCGCCATGCGCTCCGCAATCCGGAGCCATTACGACACCGACCCCACGGCCAACTGGGCTCTCTTCATCATCGGCCGCGTCCCGGTCGCCTACTCCGGCAATACCGCCCCCGACGGGCACGCCGAACACGTCGGGGCCTGGCCCACCGATACCTGCTACGCCGACATCGACGGCGTTTGGACCGACACCACCGTCAACAACACCGCCGCCCAAAGCACCCGCAACGACAACGTCCCCGGCGACGGAAAATTCGACCACTCCACCGTCCCTTCAGACGTCGAACTTCAGACCGGCCGCGTCGATTTCGCCGGCATGACCACCACTCCCGTCGGCATCAGTGAAACCGAGCTCCTCCGTCAATACCTCGTTCGCAACCACCGCTTCCGCCGCGGTCTCGCACCCTACGACAACGTTGCCCGTCGCATCGTCGTCTCCGACACCTTCACCGACTCCGTCCACGCCAACTCCGCCTACGCTTCCGCCGGCTGGCGCGCCGGCATTGCCTTCTTCGGCAACCAGCCCGGCCAGGCGGACGCCGCCCCCTGGCTGCCGACCCTCGCAACCGACGCAGCCCTCCTCGCCGTCGGCGCCGGGGCCGGAACCTACACCAGCATGGGCGGAGTCGGCGACTCGACCTTCCTCGGCTCCATCGATTTCAAGGGAGTCTTCACGATGTCGTTCGGCAGCTACTTCGGCGACTGGGACAACTCCAATAACTTTCTTCGCACCCCCATCGCCGGCACCGCCGGCTCCCTCGGCCTCGCCTGCCTGTGGTCCGGCCGCGGCTATTTTCATCTTCAGCACATGGCCCTCGGCGAGCCCATCGGCTATGCCGTCCGTTTCACGCAGAACAACACCGCCACCACCGGCGACTGGAACCAGAACAGCTACCATCGCAGCATCACTTACAACCTCCTCGGCGATCCCACCCTTCGCCTGCACACGGTCCGCCCGCCTTCCCGTGTGGTCGCCACTCCCGGCCCTTCCGGCGTCGTGCTGAACTGGACCGCCTCGCCCGACGCCTCCGCCGGGCACCACATCTACCGCGCCACCGATCCCGCCGGTCCCTACACCCGCCTCACCGGCGTTCCCGCCACCGCCGCCAATCCCACCGGCTCCCCTCTAGCCGGAACCACCCACGTCGACACCACCGCCGTATCCGACGCCGAATACACCTATCTCGTGAAGGCGGTTAAAATCGAGACCTCCGCTTCCGGCACCTACGCCAACCAAAGCCTGGGCGAGTCAGCCACCCTCGCCTACCTGACCGGCGACACGACCACGCCCGCCGCCCCCACCGGCCTCGCCGCCACCGCCACGGGCACCACGAGTTGCTCCCTTTCCTGGCAGGACAACGCCGCCAACGAAACCGGCTTCGAGCTCCAACGCCGGGATCCCGCCACGGGCGCCTGGTCCTCTATCGCAACCCTGCCCGCCAACCGGACCACCCACACCGACATTACCGCCCCCGCCGGCAAGATCGTTCACTACCGTCTTCGTGCGACCGGCACCGCATCGCCCTCCGCCTGGTCCGCCACCGCCGCCGACCCCACCCTCCCCGGTCTGGCCGCCGTCACCTCCCCTCATCTTCTCGTAAACAAAACCTCCGGCTCGGCCGCCCCCGCACTCCGTCGTTTCAACGGCGACCGCGGAGCCGCCTCCGTTGGCAGCACGCTCACCAATCTTCTCGGCGCCGCCGGCACCGACTACGCCTCCTCCGCCGGTCCCGTCTCGTGGGCGCATGGCGTCGGCGGCGAAGCCACCCACGCCATCGCCATCACCGCTCACGCCACTCCGCAGCTCACCAAGCTCTTCCGCGTCAACTACGCCAATCCTACCAACGGACTCGCCCTCAACACACCCGTCGCCGCCTTCGTCCAGATCCAGGATCCCGCCACACAAACGCTCCCCGCCGGCTGGTCCACCGCCACGTTCGGCAGCGTCCCTTGGACCGGCTATGCCGAATACCTCGACGGCGTCTTCGGTCTCTCCGCCCGCACCGGCAACCTCACCGGCGGGACCACTTCCGACTCCTTCCGCTTCGTTTACATGCCCGTCACCGGCGACTGCGAATTCACCGCGCGCGTGGTCTTCCACGGCACCGCCCTCAACGGTTCTCCGCGCGCCGGGCTGATGATCCGCGACACCCTCGCCGCCAACTCCCGATTCAAAGCGATCTTCTTCAATGAAAGCGTCGCCGCCGAGATCTACCGCGCCAACCCCGGCGGCACCTCCGCGAGCACCGTTTCCTCCGGCGCCGCCCTTCCCGGCTGGCTGCGTGTCACCCGTGTCGGCAATGATCTCCGAGCCTTCCGCTCCACGAATGGCACCACCTGGACCGAGGTCGGCGCAACCCGCACCCTCGCCCTCGCCTCCACCGCCCATGTCGGCCTCTTCCTCGCCTCCAACTCCTCCGGCACCGGCGGACTTCCCGGGTACGCCCGCTTCGACAATATCACTCTCTCCGCCGAACTTGCCGCGCCCGCCCGTTTCACCGCCGCCCCCGGCCCCCAGCCGGGCGAGATCGCCCTCGCGTGGAACGCTGTTCCCTCCGCCGACACTTACCACCTCGAGCGCAGCACCACCGCCCCGGACTCCGGATTCACCTTCCTCGCAGCCGTCACCGGCGCCTTGACCCACACCGACACGCAACTCAACCCGGGCTTGACTCATCACTATCGTATCAAATCTATGAATACAATGTTCGGCGCCGGCTCCGGCTGGTCCGCACCCGCATCATCCACGCCCTTCCTTCCCACAGGCACCCTCGCCGGCTGGCGCTACACCTACTTCCACACCAATGACACCACCAGGGACGCGGCCAACTCCGCCGACCCCGATGGCGACGGCATTCCAAATCTCGCCGAATATGCCCGCGGACTCTCGCCGCTCGCGGCCGACACCGGCGTCATCAACCCGGTCGTCGGTCGGACCTCCCTCAATGGCGACGACTACCTCACCCTCACCTTCGACCGAGACATGACCGTCGCTGACATCGCCCTCACCGTGCAAACCGCCGGCGACCTCGCCGGATCGTGGACGACGTTCGACCCGCTCCTTCCCGATCACCAGCTCGCGGTCTTCGACAACACTCCGGCTCCCGGACGCCAAACGCTCACCGTCCGTGACACGCTCCCGCTTTCGTCCACGCAACCCCGCCGCTTCATGCGACTCCGCTACGAGTGGAAGGACCCTTCCGCGCCCGCCCCTTGAGTGGGAACCCGCGGGTCACTGCAAACGCCGCTGGCCCGGAGCCGCGGCCGGCGCTGAATCAGTGAAGGTGAGCCAATGCAGGCCGGGACGCGACAAGGAGGCTTCCCGTTGTTCGACCGGCACCGCGTGGGCCATGCCCGTGGCGGAATAGACCGCGATGCACGTGGCCCGGGTCGATGGCATCAAGGCGAAGAGTCCCTTGTTCAGGAGATTCCAGCTGCCGTCGCGTTGGTAGGCCGCGCGAACCCGGACCCTGCGTTTGGCGTCGGGTTGCGGTTGCATGAGCCTGATCTGTCCCGGCGCGAGCACACCCTGCTCACCGGCAACATCGACCGCCAAGGACGCGCCGGTCAGATTCAAAACGCGAAGAGAGCCGTCCGGGTAGCTCGCCTCGTCCTCGGCAAACGCGGTGCCGGAAAACAGCAGTGCGTCTTCCGCCGCGGCAGAGGGCGTGCGCCCCAGCACGATCAGGAGTTGCGTGGCGCCGGCGGGAAGCGCGATGCGCGCCGCCGGTCCGGGCCGCTCCGCGGTGGGTTTTCCGTCGTAGAGTTCGACCACCGGAGCGCTCTCAAGCGAGTGGCGCGCGCTCAGCGCGAGAACGGGCAGGTCGACCGGGATCAACCGCGCTCCGTCTTTGAGGAACAGGGACGATGGCAGGTCCTCCAACGCAAAGAACCGCACCTCCACCGCGGCGGGGGACAACGTGGCGAGGCCGAGTGCGACCATCAGGAAATAAAACGAGCGACGTAGGTTCATATGTCTTCGGGGGTCAGCCAACGGAAGGAAGAGACGACAAATTTGCGGCCGAAGTTCGCGTTGGTCACCGACAGCAACGCCGGACCGTCCTCCGGGTCGTTGCCGGTGGTTCCGTTGCGGGGCTCGACGTAATCGGGCAGGCGCTGAACCACCGCCTCGCACCAGGCCCGACCTTCGCAATCTCCGGTCACGGGGTTGATCGTGTCGCCATAAGCGCGAATGAGAAACGTGTCGGAACGCGAACCGAGCACGGGCGCCAGCGGCTGCAGGAGATCGCCTTGGAGGAGCCAGCCCGGAAAGCCGGCAATGAGGTTCGGCTGACGATGAGCGTCATCGGCGATCGGCGAACCGGTGCCGCTGGAAAGTCCCTGGTTGGTGAAGGGCGCGGTGGTCACGCCATTGTTGATGTTCGCGGCGTCGATCGCCGCCTGAAGCGCGCCCCTCAGCCCCGTGGCGTCATCGGCGAGCCGTCGATTGACGAAATCGGAGAGCGAAAGAAAAGGACCGCGGGTTTTCACCTCGTTGACAATCGCGGTGGCCAGCGCGTCGAGTTCGGCGTCGGTAAGGTCGCGGAACCCAGTCCATGCGTTCGCATGAACGCCCGTCTTGGATTGGTCGGCGCCGGCTGTCTGAAAGAGCGTGCGGGGAAACGGAGCGTTGAGATCACTGTCCGTGCCGAGATCGGTTCCGCGAAGACTGGCGAACAACGCCCGCCACGCCTCCACCGAAGTCGAGTTGACGTTGAACGCACCCGCGACGAACAGGTTGCGGGGCGCCGCGTAGGCGTCGGCGCGATAGGCCTGGGCGTTGCCGGTCGCGATGTCCGCGCGAAAGGGTTTGTAGCGGTGGTTGACGAGGACGTCGGTGGCGAAATCGAAGTTTCCCGCCGAAGGAAACGAGGACAGGGTGAAACGGTCCCACAACACGTCGTTGAGCAGGAACGAGGCGTCGTAGTAGGCGCCGGCCGCGGCCCCGGTAGCCACGCTGTCGCGCTCCACGAAGGGCGAGGCATGGGAGTTGGCGATCGCGTAGGCGGGCACGAATCCCTGGCGATTCCAGCGGCTGTTGAAACTGGTGGCCGTCGGAAGGTTTTTCAGGTGGCCGGCGGCGTTGAAATGCTGGAGCTGGCCAAGGGAATTGAGCGGGTGCCGGGGCCGCGGAACATCGAACAAAAGATTCGTGTAGGCATCGACGACAACGGGCGGGACGGTGCTCTGACCGTTGGCACTCTGCGTGAACAGGCCCCATTGGTCGCGCTGGTTGTCGTCGGAAACGAAGAGATTGCCGCTCCAGCGATTCTCGGTGGCTTCGTACGCGAGTTTGAAGGGCGAGGGATTCAAACTGGTGCCGCTTCCGCCATGGTGTACCAGGGAGCGAAGATTGGCCTCATGCACGTAGTTGCGGTTGATGGAGGAGTCGTGGGCGTCCCTCCACCGCAGCGCAAATCCGCCGCCCGGAGTCCAAAGCGCCTGCAGGGACGGCGCATCGACGCTGGCGATGGTGTGACCATTGGCCACCCCTCCGCCGATCCCGACATCGTAGTGATAGAGATATTGCAGAACGGTGTTTTCGCTAAACGCGGCGGTCGCTCCCAGCAGCATGGTCGCCCGCAGGCTGCCCGCATTGACCCCCTTCAAAACGAGCGGCTTGGTGTCGAGTTCCGCCATCTGCTCGGCGGTGAGTTCCCAGCCGCCGGCGGTCTTGTAACACGCGATGCTCGCGGCACCCGCGTCCCAGTCGTTTTCCAGCGGAAAGATTTTGCCCGGCTCCTGGCCCGGCCCCTCGGCGTTCCAGTCGTAGCAGAGCCGGCCGGCATCCCAGCCCGAGACACCCGGCGCGTTGTGCCGAAGCGTAAACACCCGGGCTTCCCCCGCGGCAAACTCGCTCCGCACATGGAAGCGGGGAAACCGTGCCCCGAGCAATTCGTTGTGCCGGACCTCCGACGTCCCGGTGCCCCGGCGCAGATAGAAGCCCGGGGTTCCGTTTTGGCTTCCGATGGAAATCAGATAATCGGCCGCGTTGATCGGCACGGCGTAGGGATTGACCAGCACCACCAGCACCTTGAGGTGGATGTAGGGGCGCCCGCTCCCATCCAGACGCAGTCCTCCGAACAAACGCGCCTTGTAGAGAACCGGGACGATCCCGTGCGCGTTCCAGGAATGCATCCGCGCATCCACCCCGTCGCCGCTGAAGGCCCCGGCCGGTGTATCCGTGGTTTCATTACCGATGTTGTGAAAGGACCACAACTGCTCCCAGGTGGGACTGTTCTCCTGGATTTCCACGGGGAAAGAGGCTCCATGGAGCGTGCTGGCGGTCGAGATGATCGGATTGAATACGGCGCCCGGAGCGGCGCCCGGCAGCACGGCGTTCAGTTCCGCGCGAAAGCCGTCGACGCCGTCCAGCTGCAGACGCGAAAGCAGCCAGCTCAAGTCGCGCTTAAGCCCGCCGTTGCGGGAATCGGCGAGCACCCCCGCCGACGCGGCGGTGACATCGTGAAAACGCGTTCGAAACCGCTCTCCGGTAAACGCGGCGTCGGTGTCGGCAAGGCGGTGCTGGGAGAGGCTGAACCCTTTTTCCAACCTCTCGGAGTTGGCCGGGTATGTGTCCCATCCCGTGATGGCCTCGATGCCCATCCGCCGGGCCGACTGGAGACGATGGCGCTTGTTGGCCTCATCCGTTGCAGAGACATGGGGATCGCGAAGGTTCACCCGGGCCTTGATTCCTTCATCGCCAATCCACCAGGAGTAATTGCCCACGGTGATCGGGTCGGAGCCTCCTTGACCGGGAACGTTGGCGACGGGCACCTCGATCGGCATCTTCCTGGCAATGATCCGGGTCTCGGGCGTGGTCGCACTGGGCGCCGAGGGCGGCACGACCGTCCCGGGGCCGATCAAAAGCACGTGATCGTCGCCCGGCGCATAGCCTTCCCCGACGGCCGGGGTCTCCGCCAAGGGATCACCCAACTCGTTTCCGCTCACCAACCACGTCAGCAACTCCGGCTCGCGCTCAGGAGTGGCCGGATCCTTGTCGCGCCAGATGCCAACCCAATGCGGCTGGACATCGCTTCGCCCCACGGTTCCGGCGGCGACCGTCCCGGCGCCGGTGCCCAGATTGGAGGGCCCGCTCACCCGCTGGTCGGGCCCCGCGTGTTTTTGCAAATGCCCGAGTGCGACGCCGAGCGCGAACAGCGCGTTCTGTCGGGCGCTCGCAAGGTGCCGGCCGTTGGTGGCCACTTGCGCTTCAACACGCGTAAGACTGGCGAGCGAAACCAGCAGGAGAACCAGGAACGCGAGCAGCGTGATGGTGATAAGCAGGGCGAAACCGGAGGTGGTTCGAGGGCGCTGTCGGGGCGACTTCATGGGGTAAACGGGCCGAAGCCCAAAGCGGGTCGGTTTCATTACGCTGGATGCACCGCCAACGGAAAAGCCCCCCTCGGTTTGAAGCGGTTCAACACCGCACAGGCTCCGAGGTCACACCACGCGATCGAGCATCCCGTCGCCGCCTCGCATGAACGCGTCGAGGTTCGCCAGAAAATGTTTCACCAGTGCCAGGTCTTGATCGCTGCGACCGCCCGCCGTGTGCGGCGTGATAAAACAGTTCGGCGTCGTCCATAACCGGCTCGACGGCGGCAGCGGTTCCTCCGCAAACACGTCCAGATAAGCCGCGCCGAGTCGTCCGCTCTCCAGCGCCTGCACCAACGCCCCTTCGTCGACCGTGGTGCCGCGCCCGATGTTGTAGAAACGTGCGCCCGGTTTGCATGCGCCCAGCCGGCGCGCGTTGACGTAATTGCGCGACGCTTCGTTGTCCGGCAGCAGATTCACAATGTGGTCCGCCTCCGCCAGGACCGCGGTCACCCGATCCTCCGCGATGATGTGCACGCCACGCTCGCTGTGTGTCTTGCGCCGCACCGCGTAGAGTTTCACGCCAAAGGGCGCGAGCAACTCCGTCAGGCGGCGCGCGATCGTGCCGTAGCCCAGCAACAACACGGTCTGCCCGTTCAACAACACCGACGCCGCGCGGTGCTCGAAAAACTTCCACTGCTTCCCCCCGAGTTGTTCCGCATGCGAGGCAAGCAACTGTCGTCCGAGCGCCAGCATCATCGCGAGCACGTGTTGCGCGCAGGGCTCGGCGAACACCGTCGAACTCGTCGTGAACACCGATCCGCGCTCGCGAAAAGTCTCCAGAAACTCCGGGGTCTCGTAGCGGCCGTAGCCCGCGCTGGTCACGGCGACCCACTTGATACGCTTGAGCCGCAGACACTCCCCCGCATCCGGCTGGCCGAACACGACATCGGCTTTCTCAAGTCCGGCGTCGCCCTTCCCCGCGACAAGCACGGAGGCGGATCGCTGCTCCGCAAAGATCAATCGATGATCCGCCAGGCCGGTCGCAAGCAAGTGCTCGGCGGACGCTGAAAGAGCGGAGTTGCACCAAATCGTAAGACTCATGCTCAACGCCTATTCAAACTCGCGCCGTCTTCCAGCCCGCATCCGGTCACGCCTGCATCTTTCCTCTTTCTCTTACTCTTTCTCTTTCGTCAGGAAATCCCGGTGGAGTCAGGGAGAAAGATTAAGAGAAAGGGGAAAGAACCGGAATACCGCCGTACGGGAGTTGCCTTGAGCCACTCCACCTATTCGCTTCGCTGAATGTCCGCCGAGTCCGCCCATCCACGCGCCCGTCTGCTCACGCTGCTTTGCTACGGCGCGATGATGAGCCTCGCGATCGGCATCAACCTGCTGCCCGTCTTCCTCACTACACTGAGCGCGACGTACGGCGGCGCGGAGGGACTCACCGCCGAACAACTGGGCCGCCTCGGAGCGCTCGCCTTCGCCGGTCTGGTCGTCGGCATTCTCGTGACCGGCCCGCTCGCCGACCGCTGGGGGACCAAACCCTTTGCGCTGCTGGGCAACGGTCTCATCGCCGGCAGTCTGTTCGCCATGGCGTTTGCACCCGGCTATGCGTCGCTCGGCGTCGCCATCTTCTTTATGGGTCTCGGCGCGGGCGTCATCGACATGGTGCTGAGCCCGGTCGTATCCGCACTCCATCCCACGCGTCGCGCCGTCGCGCTCAACTGGCTGCATTCGTTCTACTGCGTCGGCGCCGCCGTGACTGTCCTCGCCGGCTCGATCGCCCTTCGCGCCGGGCTCGGCTGGCGGGGCTCGTGCCTCGTGTTGGCTCCATTGCCTCTGTTCCTGCTGGTGGCCTTCGCGACGCTCACCTTTCCCGCGGGTGCTCACGAAAGCGTGCGCACCTCCGTGCGCGAGTTGCTCAAACAACGTTGGTTTCTGCTCGCGGTCATCGGCATCTTTCTCGGCGGCGCCACCGAGCTGGGCATGGCCCAATGGCTTCCCGCCTACGCCGAATCCTCCCTCGGCTTCCCCACGTGGGTCGGCGGTGGCGCGCTTCTGCTGTTCTCCGTCGCGATGGCGCTCGGCCGCATGGTCGTCGGCGCGGTCGGAGCCAAAATCGACGCCTTCCGCATGATGGCGTGGAGCTGCGCGACCTCCGTCGTGTTTTTTCTGCTGGGCTCGTTCCTGCCCGTCCCGTCTCTCGCGCTGACGGCCTGCATCCTCGTCGGCTTCACCGGAAGCTGCCTGTGGCCGACCATGCTCGCGGTCACCGCCGATCGTTATCCGTCGGGCGGCGCAAGCATGTTCGGCGCGCTCGCCGCGCTGGGTAACGCCGGCGGTATCTTTATGCCTTGGGTGGTGGGCTGGATCGCGGATCGAAGCGACCTGCATTGGGGCCTTGCCGTCTCCGCGCTCGCCCCGTTGCTGATGCTGCCGCTCGTCCTGTTCCTCCGCGCGACTCGTTGAGTTCACGCACCGGCCGCCTCGTTCTCCATCCTCGTTAGCTCCGAACCGCGCCTGCAAGCAGGCGGCCTACCTCTGAAGAAACCCCATCAGGCCTTCGCGGCTTTCCATCGCAGACGCTCCGCGCGCGCGTTGATCTGCACGATCAGTTCGACGTGTTCGAGCGCCTCGCGGTCGTCGACATGGACCAGGCCGGAACCAAACGGCGGCACTTCGTCCAGCTCGTCCGCCCAACGCGCCCATTCGTACCCCGCCACCGCCGGATGCCCGCACGCCGTCGTGAGCGCCCGCCGCCCGTCGCGCAGCATGCGCTCGATGCGCGTTGGCCCGGTATGATCGCTGAAGGATGCCGTGCGAAACCGTTCGTTGGACAAACCGCACGCGGCAAGCAGCAGCGGCATCCCCGTCGCCTCCGTATACGTCTTCGCCTGCAACTCGAACTCCGATGCATGGCATTGCCATGACAGCACGTCCACCTGCGGATACACACATTCGTCCAGCACCGCCTGCCCGGGCGGACGCGCGAAGCGGCAGCCCAGAATCAGGTGATCCGGATCGTGGCGACGCAGCGCGTCCGCCGTCGTCGTAAAATACCGATGCGCGAACTCGCGTGCGAAACGCGCCTCGTCGCGAAGGTAACCCGCGGTGGCCAGCGGCCGCTCCGCCAGCGTGCGCTGGCGAATCACCTCCCGGTTCGGCAGATCGATGTTCCACTCGCGGGCCAGCGACGCCAGATCGCCTCCATGTGAGGCGAGCACGAATTCCCACGCGGCATGATACGCCGCAAATCCCGGTTCGAGCCCAAGGCAGATCTGCAGCAAGGAGGGCCGGTCGGCGTGCGGTTCACCCCAGCCCGGAGCGTCGTCGGTGTAATACCCGACAAAATCCTCCCGTCCCACCCACGACGCCGTCGCCGCGATCGCCCGCGCATCGCACGCGGCAAGCCAGCCGGGATCGAACACGTCGGGCAAATGCACGCCGTGCCGCCGAATCACCGGCACCCCGGCGCCGCGGAAATCCACCACCGAGGTCGCATAGAGTCCGCCCGTCGCAAGCGACGGATCCGCCCAAGGACCCAGTGTATTCACTTTCCAACTATGCAAACGCGACAAAGCGGCGCGGGCGAAGCCGGACGCGTCGTCGCGACCGTGCGTGTTGTCCACCGCCAGCGCATAGGCCCCGCGATGCTCCGGCGGCGGACCGGCGCGTCCGTGGCGATTGACCGCCGCGACGGCCTTCACAAAGAACGGTTGATCGTGCGGATCGACGAACCACCACTGACCGGCGGCGGTTTGCCCGACGCGGAAAAACCCCTCGCGTCCCCGCAATGTTTCCGGCCTGAACGAGGAAAGATCGGGCGCCTGGGCATCGCGGGGTTTTGCCATGGGCCCAGGTCATTAGCGGATGCGAACGTCGATGAGAAGCCCTCACCGCATGCGGCGAGGTGTGATTCAAACCGGTCCAGCGGGACGTCCGGTGTAGCCGCGTCCGTGTCGGGCGCGCGGTTTGAAGACGAGAAGAGGGGAACCGGTGCGGTACGGCCCGACACGACCGTGGCTACACCGGCCCCGTTTCGCTTTGATCGCCCGCCATCCGATCTCTCGGGGCTCCAAACCCCGGCTTGCAGTTAAAGAACGGAGAAATGCATATTCATTAAATTAAGCCCGTCGTTTGGCCCTTACATTATGGAAGCCTTCATCCTCCTGCTGGTGTTGTTTTTGGTGGCGGTGTGGTTCGTCCTGCCCATCTGGATGATCATCAACGTGCGACACGTTCGCCGGGAAAACAGCGAGCTCGCGGGCCGCATGCAGGAACTCGAATGGGAACTGCGCGAAATCAAGAGCCGCCCCGTGGCCAAGTCGTCCACGCCCGCCGCGGTTCCCAAGAGTCCTGCGGCACCCGACGTCCGCGTGCCTCCTATCCAGACAGTCGCGGAACCGGCCCCGCGCCCGGCGCCGGCAACCGCAACGGTCCCTCCGGCGCCATCGGTCGTTTCCGAGCCGGGGCGCGCCACGCCGTCTCCGCCGCCCGACGACCTGACTTCCGCCCCGTTCGTCCGACGGGGCCCACCCGCGTTGCCGGCCACGCCGCCACCGGCGAAGGCAACACCTCCACGCACTCCCGTGATCAACTGGGAGTTATTCATGGGCGTGAAGCTCCTGGCCTGGGCCAGCGGGCTCGCCCTGTTTCTCGGCGTGGCGTTCTTCGTCAAATACTCCTTCGAGAACGACCTCATCCCTCCGGAAGTACGGGTCGCGCTGGGCTTCCTCACCGGTGCGGGCCTGATGGCGGCCGGTGTGGTGCTCGCGCGCAAACGCTACGCCGTGGCCGGCCAGACATTCTGCGCCACCGGCACGGTCATCCTCTACGCAGTCACCTTTGCCTGCCATGCGCTGTATCATTTCGCGGCCTTCGGAGCCGTGCCGACGTTCGTCCTGATGGTCCTGATCACCGCGGCCGCCTTCTTGTTGGCGGTGCGACTCGAAGCGCGGGTCGTCGCGGTGCTGGGCATGCTGGGCGGCTTTTTAACCCCCGTCCTGATTTCGACCGGCCAGGATAATCCATTGGGTCTTTTCGGTTATCTCGCGCTGCTCGACATCGGCTTGATCGCGGTCGCGCTGCACCGGCGCTGGCATGTTCTCGTGCCGCTGGGCGCAGCCGGAACCGTGCTGATGCAGATCGGTTGGATGGTGAAGTTTTTCACGGCGGCGAAATTCCACACCGCGATCATCGTGAGCCTCGGGTTCATCGCCCTTTTCCTCCTCGCCGTAATCGTGGCACGCCGGCTCCGTCAGGCCACTCAACCGCTGATCGCCACGGCCATGGCCCTGCCGTTCGTGGGGTTCCTCTCCGGTTTGCACTTCATCGGCTACCCCGGTCTGGCCGCGAAACCGGGAACGCTTTTCACGTTTGTGCTGCTGGCCGACGCCGCCGTTCTCGCCCTCGCCTGGATGGAAACGTCCGCAAGAAAAGCACTCACCGTCGCCGGCGTCGTTGTCTTCGTGTTGCTCGCAATCTGGACCGAAGCCCACCTCACGCTCGCACTCCTTCCGTGGGCGCTCGCGATCTACCTCGGCTTCGCCGCACTGCACACGGCCGGTCCACTCGTTCTGACTCGCCGCGATCCGGACGCCGACTCCGCGGGCTGGAGCCAACTCTGGCCGGTGCTCACGCTGGTGCTCATGCTCGGCAGCCTTTCCCGCCTTCCCGTGGTGCCGATACTATTCTGGCCCGGCGTGCTGGCGCTTGATCTTCTGGCCATCTGGCTTGCCGTCGTCACCGCGTCGCTGATCGGACTGATCGCCGTGTTGGTGCTCACGTTGGTGGCGACCGGACTATGGGTGTTTAAGGTGCCCGCCGACCTCACCACCTTGCCGTCGCTTCTCATCGTGGTGGGCGGATTCGCCGTCCTGTTCTTCTTCGCCGGCCTCTGGGTGGTTCGGCGGCTCGGCGGTCGCCTGAACCTCTCGCTCCCCGGAGCATTGCAACTGCCCGGAGACGTGCGGGCTCAGGTCCCTTCGCTTTCGGTACTGCTGCCGTTCGCCCTGCTCGTGATGGTGGTGGCGCGTCTGCCGCTGGCCGATCCGTCGCCGGTGTTCGGACTCGCCTTGCTGTTGGTCGTGCTGGCGCTCGGACTGTCCCGCGTCCTCATGCTCGCCTGGTTGCCCGCCGCCACCTTGATCGGTGTGCTCGCACTCGAACACGCCTGGCATCAACACCTGTTCACCCCGGGACAGGGGCTGCTCGCGCTCGGCTGGTACCTGCTGTTCTATGCGGGCTTCACGGTCTTTCCGTTCGTCTTTCGGAAGGCCTTCGAAAACGAGCGCGGTCCGTGGATCGTCGCGGCGCTCGCCGGCCCGTTGCATTTTCCGCTCGTTCACCGGGTGGTCGGCGCAACCTGGCCCAACGATCTCATGGGACTGCTGCCCGTGGCCCTCGCCCTGCCGGCGCTGGCCAGCCTGGTCGTCGTACTTCGAACCACGCCTGCCGATCATCCGCTGCGCCTCGGACGTCTCGCGTGGTTCGGCGGAAGCGCGCTGTTCTTCATTACGCTGGTCTTCCCGATTCAGTTCGACCGGCAATGGATCACGCTCGGCTGGGCGCTCGAAGGCGCCGCGCTGCTGTGGCTTTTCCACCGCCTACCGCATCCGGGCCTGCGCCTGACCGGTGTGGCATTGCTGGTCGCCGCGTTTGTCCGGCTGGCGCTCAACCCCGCCGTACTCAGTTACCACACGCGCGGCGACGCACCGATTTTCAACTGGTATCTCTATGCCTACGGGGTGACGACTCTCGCCCTGTTCGTCGGCGCGCGCTTGCTCGCGCCACCTCGCGACCGCGTGCTCGGTTCGTCGGCTCCGGCACTGCTCAACACCCTCGGCGTCGTGCTGCTGTTTCTTTTGGTCAACATCGAGATCGCCGACTTCTTCAGCCCGAGCGCCAGCACGCTCACCTTCGAGTTCTCTGGAAACCTGGCGCGCGACATGACCTACACCATCGCCTGGGCGCTCTTCGCTCTGGCGTTGCTCGTCGCCGGCATCTGGAAACGCCAGCGTCCCGCGCGTTACGCCGCCCTCGCCCTGCTGAGCGTTGCGTTGCTCAAACTCTTCTTCCACGACCTCGCCAACCTCGGACAACTCTACCGCATCGGCGCGCTCGTTGCCGTCGCGGTCATCGCGATGGCCGCTTCCTTCCTCTATCAACGTTTCCTGCCGTCCTCCCATGATGCCGCTTCCCTCCCCGACCCGGTCGATCCGCCCGCGCGCTAAACGGCTCCGCGCCGGTCTGCGTCACGGGATCCTCGCGCTCTTCATTCCACTGTCCGCCAGCCACGCGCTCGCGCTCGACGAAAGCGAGTGGTCGCACCGTCAGGAGTTCACCGTCGAGGCGACCGGACTCGTCAAATTCGCGCTGCCCGCCGAGACGCTCGACGGGGCCGCATTGGACCTCGCCGATCTGCGCGTGCTCGACACGACCGGACGCGAGACGCCCTACGCGCTGGTTCGGCCGGCCGGAGTCCAACCAAAATCGACCGCGCCCCGGAATTTCCGCGCCGAACTGACCGACTCGGCCACCACGCTCACGATCGAAACCGGAACCACGCAACCGCTCGTCTCCGTCACCGTCTCCACGCCTGCGAACGCGTTCATCAAACCCGTGCGCATAGAGCTCTCCGCCGACGGGCACACGTGGGAAACTGTCGCCGATTCCATTCCGCTTTTCCGTCAAAACGGTGCCGAACAACTCACGTTTACCCTGCCTCATCGTCCGTCGCCGTGGGTGCGTCTCACCGTGGACGATCGTCGCTCGCCGCCACTCGCGTTCACCGGAGCCACCCTCCTCGCCGGCGAGGTTCGCCCCGCCGCAACCGAACCGGTGGAGGTACGAGTCCTCGCCCGCGATGAGCTCCCGGGCGAAACCGTGCTCACGCTCGATCTGGGCGCCGCGCACTTGCCGCTCACGTCGCTCCAGTTCACGACCGACGACCCGTTGTTCACCCGCGCCGTCACCGTTACCCACCGCGAATTAACGGACGAGTCGGTCGTGGAGCGCACGATCACGCGTGGCGTGATTTATCGGGTGGCGATGGAGGGACTCGCCCCCGCCTCGAACCTCACCCTGCCGCTTTTCTTCACCACTCCGACGCGTGAACTCATCGTGCACATCGACAATGGCGACAGTCCGCCTTTGACGCTCACCGGCCTCCGCGGCGAACGCAGGCCTGTCTCGATCGTGTTCAACGCCTCCGCTTCCGGCGTCCACACGCTCCTCATGGGACGACCGCACACCGCACCGCCTCGATATGACTTGCCTCCGTTCTCGGGCGATTTCGAGAAGCTGCCCACGGCTTCCATCCACCTCGGAAAACCCACGCCCAATCCCGGCTACCGCCGCGCCGAAGCCTTGGCCAACGTCGACATCGCGGGCGCCCCGCTTGACCCCCAAGGCTGGGCCTGGCGCAAAACCGTGAGGATCGACACCGCTGGCGTGCAACAGCTCGAACTGGATTCCGATGTACTCGCCGATGCGCGACGCGATCTCGCCGATCTCCGGCTCATCCGCGCAGGGCACCAACTGCCCTATCTGATCGAACACACGTCGCTCGTCCGTCCGCTTCCGCTTGTTCCCGTCGCCGTTCACGATCCCAAACAACCGCGCTTGAGCCGCTGGGAACTGAAGCTCCCGCGCAGCGGCCTGCCGCTCACACGGATCACCATGACGTCGCCCACCGGTCTTTTCCAACGGCGGCTCCGGTTATACGAACGCGTCACCGACGACCGGGGTTATACCCGCGAGATCACCCTGTCCGAAAGCGATTGGCGCCGTACCCCCGGCCGCCCAGGCGCAACGCTCTCCCTCGCACTTTCCACCGCGCCGCAGACCGACACGCTGTGGCTGGAAACCGACAACGGAGACAACCCGCCGATCTCGATCAGCGTCCTGCAAGCCTGGCACCCGGTCACTCGTCTGCTGTTCAAAACCGGTGCCGACGATGCACCGGCGCTCTATTACGGACAACCGCGGGCCGATGCGCCGCGCTACGATTTGGGCCTCGTCGCCGGACAGTTATTCACCGCTGAAAAACACGCCGCCCGCCTCGGCGCAGCCGAAGCGCTGACCTCAGGCGGATGGACGCCCACTGCCTTTATGAGTCGGCGCAGCGGCATCCTGTTTTGGGGCGCGCTCGTGCTCGTGGTCGGACTTCTTCTGTTCGTGGTCGTCCGCCTGCTCCCGAACCCCCCGGCCTGAGCCGTAACCATTCAATTGAAGGCGGAGTAGCGGGGTAAGATGGCGAGCAGATTTCGGTGGTGAATGACCAATGAATACCCGGAGGGTATTTCGCCGGGAATGAAACACGAAAGCGGCCGTCAGATTACCTCGATACGACCCTCTCGACTGAGTTTTTACGGCCTGCAGCATTTCAAATAAAGCAGCCGTTTGTTTTAAGTGGCCGCGAGCGTGAGCGAGTGGTGGCTCGTCCACTCGCTCACCCTCGCGGCTACGACTGAATTTGAAATACTCCAGCCGAAGGCTTCGCCCTACCCTAAAGGCACTTGGGGTCGGACCAAAAATTCGCGGCGTCCCGACATCCCCGGACACTCGCCTCAGAACCCGATTACGCTCTCCGGCGCCTTGGCCTGCTGCTCCAGCCTGAGCTTCTCGGCTTCTTTGTCGCTCTCCGCCTTGGCGATCTTCTGTTGCTCGATCACATACGTGTTCAAACGCGTCGAAAAAATCATCAGCCAGTTGCCCTGTTGTTTGGCGCGTAACGAACCGTCCTCCAGTTCGTAATCGTAGGCGATTCCGTTGGTGCCACCACCCTCGCCGGATGCCTTTTTCCAAGACGACGCACCGCGATTGGCCGCCAACAAGGCGCGTACCTCGAATTCATTGAGCCCCGCCCCCATGCGACGATAGGCCTCCAGCGCGGAATGCCCCCCCATATAGAAGACATGGACCTTCCACCCGTTGTCGCTGCTAAGTTGCGTGGCCAACGCAGACTTCCAATAAACGCGTTCGGTCG
>JANJTQ010000230.1 GCA_024711005.1 Opitutaceae bacterium
TCCAAAGCGGCGACAAGTCTCCGCACTCCACACCGATCCGTCACGTCGCCCGGTCGTAAGCCGCAAGCGACACCGCATGCGGCGGCGTCTTGCCCGCCAGCACACATGCCAGGTTCTCAAGCAACCGAGCACCCGCCCGCACCGCCTCGTCATCCGTCGGACCCGCAAGGTGCGGCTGCAAAAACGCCTCGCCCAAACCGCGTAGCGGCGAGTCCGCCGGCAACGGCTCTTCTCGATAAACATCGAGCGCCAATCTCAGGCCGCGTTCCGCCGCCACCCGCGCCAACGCGACCTCGTCGGCCACCAGCCCGCCACGCGCCACGTTTACAAACACCGCGCCTTCCGGCAGCAGTCGCAAACGTCGTTCGTCCACACAGCCGCTCGTCGTCGGCGTCAGCCCTTCCACTTCAAACAAAACGTCGCTCCCCGTAAACAACGCGTCCAGCGAGACGGCCTGCCGCACGTCCAGCGCCGCATACGCCTCCGTCGGCACGCCTTCGCTGTAGGCCGAAATCTCGCAGCCGAAGGGACGCAGCAACGGGATCAACGCCCGCGCCACCGCGCCGAGCCCATGGACGCCCACCCGCCGGCCAAACAGGCTGCGCGTGCCGTGCGGCATCACCGGCCATGCCTGCGCGTCGCCCGCCATCAGCTTTACGAAATGCGGCGTGCGCCTCAGCGCGCACAACGCCAGGTGCAAAGCCGACTCGGCCACGCTGCGCCCCGCAATATCCCCCCAGTTCGTCACCACCACGCCGCTCTCCAGCAACGGCCGCGGCGCCAGATTTCGCACCGAGCCACCGACATGGCACACCGCACGCAACGCGCCCGCCGCCTCCGGCAACCGCGGCGTGGACCAACCGCTCACCACAATTTGGATACACTCCGCGCGCAACCACGCCGCCCAAGCCTCGCCCGACAATCCCGCCGGCCAGGCACGTCGCCCAGGCAACATCGCCTCCAGTCGCGTCCGGGCTTCCCCCGGGAAAAACCGTTCGAAGTCCGGCTCCGTCAACGCGATGACCGCGGAAGGAGCGGAGAGGCCGCTGGCAAGGGGTTCAATACGGGATTGGATCTCCATCCCGCCACTCTGATCAAACGCTTCAACCGGACAATCTTTCGCATCAATCGATTGGTTGAAACGCCGGTCCCTTGCCGCGCCGGTGCGTTTCAACCAGTTTTTGGGCCATGGCGCTTTCTTTCCTAGCTCGTTGTCTGCTCGTCCCGCTCGCCTTCGCCACCCTCAAGCTCTCCGCCGTGCCCAATTTTACCCAAGCCGTCATTGACGAAGCTGTCGCCTGCGATCTCGCGCGCTGGGGCTACGGACCCAAGGTCGACACCGAGTTCGGCTCCTTCAACACCTTGCACACCAGCCGCGCGATGTACTACCTCGCGCTCGTCGCCCGCCTCGATCCCGCCGCCCGCGCCTCCGACGGCACCACACCCGCCGATCGCGCCCTTCAACACGTGCGCCATGTCATCGCGGGCGGCAACGAGCCCATGGCCCGCGGTGTCATCGCCGGTTGGGCCGACAACCCCCTCGCACAGGCCCTCGCCCTCGTCCGTCGCACCCCCGCCCTTTGGGACCAGCTCTCCGCCGATGAACGCGAGCGCTGCGACTGGCTCATGCGCGCCTTGGCCGCCGCCGGCAACTACTGCCACAACTACGACGCCCACATCAAACGCGACATCCCCCAGGCCGAGTCCTGGGGCAAGGCGTGGAATGCCAACCATGTCGAAGGCTACGTCGGCGTGATGATCGCCGCCTGGCACTACTTCGGCGGCGCCGACGCGGTGAACGCCGAACTCGCCTCCTTCGACTTCGAGCGCTGGACCTCCGAACTGCGCCGGCTCGGATTGAACCACATCGCCGGCTGCTGGGAATCCGCCGGTCGCACCCTTCTCGAAACCGGCGGCAAGGACACCGGCGGCGGTTACTCCGCGGGCATGCGCCGGCCTTTCACCTATCAGCGCGTCGAACGCCACCCGGACCTCGATCCGTGGTCGCGCGTCAACATGCTCGGCAATGTCCGCGTGCCCTACGAACCGATGGCGCTGCTCTCCGCCCTCGTGCATCGCATGTGGCCTTACATCGTAGTAAGCGAGTTTCGCATCGACGACACCCTCACCGCCCGCACCGCCGACGGCTCACGTAGCCCGTACGAAGGCCGCTGGGGCATGGGCTACGAATTCATGTCGTGGGACGCGGGCGGCGCACGCAGCGACGCGGGTTATGTTTACGAAGGCTGGTTCAACGAGGTGATCACCCGCGCCACCATGGAAACGCTCGGCTCCTGGCCCGACAAGCCCACCGACGAAACCAATCGCCTTCACGCCGCCATGTTCGTCGGCGGCTCCGACCTGCTCTACAAGATGCAGGTCGGCTGGCGCGGAAAAAAGAACGGCAAGCCCTGCTTCCAGGCACTCCCGCCCAAGGGGAAGATGGGATTTCCTTTCGTGCGCGACATCTTCGAGAAACTCCAAAGCCACGACTCCGCCCCCGCGATCGACACCGCCCCGACGGATCGCGCCGCGGTCGTCGGCGAACGCGTCGTCCTTCGCGTGCTCGGCGGCGGCCAGCCCGCCCCCGTGGTCCAATGGTACAAAGACGGCGTACCCGTCGCCGGCGCCAATGGACTTGAACTCATTTTCCCCTCCGTGAAGCCCGCCGACGCCGGCGCCTACACGGTTTCACTCGAGAACCCCCTCGGCCGCGTCGAAACCCAACCCGCCCACCTCACCCTCCGCCTCCGCCCCTGATCGCGGTCTGCTCCTCCGATTCCATGAAGAGACCTTGTTTGTTTCACGCCGCCGTACTCACGGCCTGCATCCTGACCGCATCCCTCCAAGCCGCCGATCCCGCACCGCTGCTCGCCAATGGTGGTTTCGAAAACGGCGACCATACCTGGAAGATCGCCAATGTCCCCGACGCATCGGCCTCGGTGAACGAGACCGCGGCGCACTCCGGCCGTTTCGGCCTGACTCTCACCAACAACGCCGCCCGGACCGTGGCTCGCGTGATGAGCGCCAACCTGCCCACCGCCCCGGGCCGCGTCTACACGCTGAAATTCCAGGCTCGCACCCATGCCCTCGGCACCTACGGCGGCGTCTCGTTGCGCTTCCTCGACGTCCACGGAAAAAACGCCGGCGATCCTTCGCTCTCTCACGCAAAGGCGACCGGCATCGGCGGTGCATGGCAGGCCCACACGCTGACAGCCACCGCGCCCGAAGGCGCCGCCACCGTCTCCGTCTGGGTCCACACCTACTCAAAACAGAAGGGCGTCGTGGACTTCGACGACATCGAACTCATTGAGGGCACCCCCGCGGCCGACGGCATCCCCGATCCGGTTCTGGCGACATCCTCAACCCCGACCGCCGCACCCGCTCCCGCGCCCGTCGCAATCACTGGCGGAAAAGGCCTGCCCATCGTCATCAAAGCCAATGCCCTCACCGTCCGGCCGGACGGCAGCCTGCCTCCCCGGTGGGAGAAATTCGCCGCCTATCTGAACGATCGTCGACTCAAGTTCTCCATCGGCGTCATCACCTACTCGCTCGACACCACCTCCCAGAGCTATTTCGCGTGGGCGGTCGACACCTCCAAGGAGAACTACTTCGCCTGGATCAAGGAACAGCACGCCAGCGGCTTGGTGGAATTCTGGCACCACGGCTACAACCATCACCAATGGCTGCAGAACGGCTCGGACGTGTTTGAGTTCAAAGGCTCGGGCTACGACCACCAACTCGAGCACCTGAAACAAGGTCAGGATCTCGCCCGCGAACACCTGGGCTTCGTGTTCACGACTTTCGGCGCCCCTTTCAACGCAACCGACTCCGACACCGTCCGGGTCCTCGCGAAGGACACCGACATCCGCGTCTGGCTCTACGGCAACCCGGCCGACTCCGCCGGCAAAACCATCCTCGACCGCGACCCGCAGGTGAACATCGAGCATCCGATCTTCGTGCCGAATTTTGAAAAATTCGCCGCCGGCTATGCCGCCTCCTCCGCCTCGCGTCGTTATTATGTGATTGAAGGACATCCCGCGCAGTGGAACGACACCCAGTTCGCCGAATTCGAACGCATCATCGATTTCCTGGTCGCGCATGACGCCCGCTTTGTCACGCCGACCGAACTCGCCGATCTACTCCAACGCTGAGCCAAAATGTCGGCGGCAGTCCTGCCGCCGATATTCCTCCTCGAATACCGACACCATCGCTCCCGCCTCCCCAACCCCTCCATTGCCACGCCCGCATTCCCAGCCAACGTTTCCCCCAATGAAAACATCGCACCTGCCCCGCGTCGCCCTGCTCAGCCTCGGCCTTTTCTCCACCACGCTCCACGCCGCCGATTCCGCGCCCGTCAACCTGATTGAAAACGGCGGCTTCGAAGACGCGACGTCGTTCGCCTGGCGCATCGTCAACACGCCGCATGCAACGGCGACGATCAACGAAGGCGCCGCCCACACCGGCAAGCGCGGACTCACCATCAAAGACGAGTCGGCCGAAACCATCGCCCGGGCGATGAGCCCCAACCTGCCGACCGCCCCCGGCCGCGTGTATGCCCTGAAATTCTGGGCGCGCACCCATTCCTACGGCACCTGCGGAGGCATCTCGGTGCGCTTTCTCGACGCCACCGGGGCCACCGCCGGCGATGCCACGGCCAGCCATGCCCAGGCCACCGACACCCAAGGAGGCTGGCAGGAGTTCACGCTGACGGCCACCGCACCCGAAGGAGCCGCGACCGTGGCAGCCTGGATCCACACCTATTCGAGGCAAGAAGGTGTCGTGGATTTCGACGATATCGAACTCCGTGAAGTCACCGAAAAAACCGACGCCAAAAAGGCCAGGTAAGCATCGGTGTCTCCGTGCAGTCGGTGCCCCGGTGTAGCGCGGAGCTTTAGAGCATTTCAACTCAAGTTGTAGCCGCGGCCGTGTCGGCCGCGTGGCTCGACATCCGCTCCGAATCCCGGAGCACGCCCGGCACGGGCGTCGCTACACACGGCAGCTCGACGGCCATGACTCTATTTGAGCCGCCCTAGGCGCTGTCTTCAAAATAAACCGATGCTACGTGAGAGGGAAACCATGCTCGGCCAAGGCGACCGAGGCGGAGGTGGGCCAGCGGCCCATGCCGCCGAGGGCAACGCCGGCCCAGCTTGGTTTCCTTCTCACCCGCAGG
>JANJTQ010000254.1 GCA_024711005.1 Opitutaceae bacterium
AGACCCTGAGGGCCGACGGCTGCGTGACGCTCTACCCGGGGAATCCGCGCATCGAGTCCGCCGACCGGTTCATCCTGGAGGGCGGCCGGCAACTCGTGGACGGGTTCGCGGTGCGGGGTGCGCGCTACATGCAGATCAACGTGGATCTGCCGGATGGCGGCGAAGGCGAGGTCGTGCTGCATCACGCGGCGATCCGGTCCGTTCAGACGCCCTTGGCGGATACGGGACGTTTTTCGTGCGACGATCCCTTCTGGAACTGGGCGTGGAAGACCGGGCGCGCGACGCTGGAGGCCTGCATGGAGGATGTGTATGTGGATTGTCCCTGGCGCGAGCGCGGTCTCTACGTTGCCGATGCATGGGCCGACTCCCGGCAGCAGCGGTTGTTTTCGGCCGACCCTGCGATCACGCGGCATTGCCTGCGGCTGCTTGCGCAAGGGCGTTTGCCGAACGGGCAGCTCAACGCCGTCGCGCCCTCGTGGTATCAAACTTCGTTGGAGGATTTTTCGCTTACCTGGATCTTGTTTCTGCGGGACCATTGGGCCTGGACCGGGGACGTGGAGTTGGTCCGCGAGCTTTGGCCGACCGTCACGGCGGTGCTTGCCTCCCCGGTCTGGCATGAGGACGGGTCGGGGCTCTGGGACGTGACCAAGAGCATGCGTCTTCACCTGGATTGGGGAGCGACGCCGACGGCAAAAACCGGCCGAGGCAATGCCTGCCTGAATGCGTTCCGCGCGGAGTCGTTGCTGCGCGCCTCGGAGCTCGCGGGCGCGATCGGCGATACCGGGGAGCGCGAACGTTTCGAAGCGGAGGCATCGCGTGTGCGCGACGTTTTCTCCGCTGTTTTGTTTGATGGGAAGACGGGCCGTTTCCGTTGTTCGTTGGACGAGCCGCCGGACGGCAAGGCCGATTCAATCCATGCCAACATCCTGGCCTTGGCATTCGGGCTGGGAACGTCCGCCCAGCGCGAGCGGACGCTTGAATTTGTGCTCGATGCGATCGAACGGGAGATGGAGGACCCGGTTTGCGAGAAGCTGCCCAAGGTCGAATTGTTTTTCATGAATTATCTGCTCGATGCGCTGCATGAGGCGGGAGAGCCGGAGGCGGCGGACCGCGTGGTGCGCGCCTTTTACGGGCCCATGTATGAACGCGGGGCGACGACCTTCTGGGAGACCTTGTCGCGCGGCGGCCGGCAGGAAGGCAGCCAGTGCCATGCGTGGTCGGGCGCCGCGGCGCAGAGCTGCATGACGCGCATCCTCGGGGTGCGACCGGTGACGCCGGGACGCACGGACAAATACCGGATCGCACCGCAGGCCCTGGGTGTTTCGTGGGCGCAGGGCGTGGTTCCGCATCCGCGCGGCGCGATTCGGGTGGCGTGGGTCAAGGATGCGGCGGGTGTGCACGCCACTGCGTCGGGACCGGCGGGCGTGGAACTGGTGATCGAACAAAAGAATCAGGTCTCGCTGCTCGCGCGTCCGCTGGTATGACGCGGGGTGTCCGATTGGCCGCGGACGACGGGCGCGGCGGTGGTGAGGCAACGATGGGAAGCCGCCCCCGGCGGCGATTCCCCTGAATCACTCTACAGCCGGGTGAGCTGCGGTCGGGTGGGTTCGTCGGTTTTGACGCGGTCAAAGATGCGGGCGTCCCGCACGATCAGGATCTGGCGGGGGCCTTCGCCGAAGCCGCCTTCCACCTGGTCGGGCAAGGTGGAAAAGAGGACCAGCAGGCGCATGTCGTCCCGAGGGAATTTGAGGCGGTTGGGCGGGAACTTGAAGATGGAACCGTCGGGCTGGCGGGCGCCGTAAACATAGACGAAGGCGGACGGGTTGGCGACCCTGACGGTGCGGCCGTCGGACGGCTGCAGGACGAGTGTGTCGCTGTCGACTTTGCAGGCGACTTCATGGGCCGACAAATTGAGGAAGCGAACGGAGTTGGCCGGGTGAACCGACGGATCGTCCTCGATGAGACGGTGGGTGATCGCTCCGTTGGGACCGTGGAAAAAGACGAGGAGCGCGGGGGTTTGCCGGGCGGAGAGCGGGAGATCCAAGACGGGCGGGTAGGTCGTCGCGCCGGTAGCGGGGTCCTTGACCTCCCGCATGAGGCGCAGGGTCTCGCCGACGGGGACCCGGTTGACCGGGCCGCGTCCTTGCATGCCCACCGCGAAAGGCGCGGGTTTACCGGACGCGTTCATGTAGAAAAGCGGAGGAGGCTCCGTGGAGGTGAGGAAGAGCGCGCTGATATCGCGGGTGATCGGGATCGGCGGGGCGGCGTGCAGGAGCGAGGCGAGCAGGGGAAGGAGAAGCGCGGTGAGGAGGCGGAGTATCATGACGGACGGAGGGGTTTGGAGTGGGGGCTCAGATATCTTCAGGGCCGAGCCAGCGCATGGAGACGATGGTGAAACGGCGGCCGAAATCGCCGGATGTTTCGAAACGGGCGTCGCCGGATGATCCCGCCGGTTCCACGGGTTCGACGGTACGCTGGACAACGGCCTCGACCCAGGCGCGGGCGGTGAGTTCGCCGGTGGCGGGGTTGATCGTGTCGCCGTAGGTGCGGATGACAAAGGTGTCGCCGCGCGCGGTGAGCGCCGGGCCAATCATCGCGAGCAGGTCGGCCTGGGTGACAAAGCCTGGGGAGTGGGACAGCAATGAACCGGCTTCGCCGACGGGGGCGCCGGCGAGGTGTTCGGCATCGAGCATATGGCCGGTGGACGGGAACATCTGCATGGGGCGATTGGCGGTGGGGCTCATGCCGCCGCTGATGAGTTTCGACCGGTCGGTTTCTATTCTGAAGGAGCGATCGTGATTATTCACCGGGGAGATCGGATAGTTCACGCCGCCGTTGATGCCGGAGACGTTGATGGCGCGTTGGAGGGCGCCGTTGATGCCGGCGAGACCGGCGAGCGCGTTGTAGCCATCGTTGAGGCCGAAGACATGGGCCTGGTTGGTGTTGGGATTTCCGGGGTACTGGTTGGCGGTGCGCGCGGTGCGCCAGGGGTCGGAGCCGGAGCGGTCGGGGCTGACCAGCCGCCGGTTGACGAAGTCGGCCAGGGAGTAGAACGGGCCGCGCAGACGGACCTCGTCCACGATGCGTTCGGCCAAGGCCTGGATCATGTCGTCGGTGAGATGACGGAAGCCGAGGAAAAACTTCTCGTAGTTGCGCGCGCCGGTGGGGGAGGCTCCGATCGCGGCGGCATCCATGCCGGCGAACGTGAACTTGAGGTTGCCGCCTCCCGCCGAGGTCGGCAGCGGATCGAGGGTGCGCGAGATGGGAATCGCGTGGGTGACATCGGCGCCGGTGCGGTTGTCCGCCGTGTAGCTGAGTCCGCGGAACGCGGTGAACAGAGATTTCCACGCTTCGACGGAGGTGGAGTTGACGTTGAGGGAGCCGAGGTTTTCGAGCCAGGCGGCGGCGGTGTCGAAGTCGCGCACATCGGTGGGTGTCAGCGCTCCGGCGGCGCCGACAAAGCGGTGGCGGGAGTTGGGCAGCGGGTCGCTGTTGTCGAGCGGGACGCCGCCCGTTTGGGGGATGGAAGAGAGGAAGTAGCTGTCCCAGAGCCCCTCGTTGAGGAGATAGGAGATATCGAGCATCTCGTTGGTGGCGGCGTTGGGCAGGGGACCGCTGGAGGTGCGATGAATGCCCGGATAGGCGACGGGGTCGACGAGGAGGAAGTTCCCTCCCGACGTACCCACGCTGTAGGACTCGATGCCGGCCACGCGGGCGCGGTCCACGTAGGGGGTGGCTTCGCTGTTGCCGAGCGGGAAGGATGGTTGCCACGCGAAGGCGGAGAGATTGGCCTGCTGGAATTGGCCGAGCGAAAGGATGTTGGCGTTGGCCCGCCGCACCTGACGCATGGGAAGGCGGGAGAGGCCCACGTTGCCGGTGGAGGTGTCGGAGCCGCGGAAGGTGAGCAGCGCATAACCTTCGTTGGTGGTGTTGTCCACATGGCCGGGATTCCAGGGAGCGTTTCTGAAGGTGGCGGCTTCGCCGTCGATGCGCAGCGCGGAGAAGAGCTTGTTGGTCGGGTAGCCGTCGTCGTTCTGCGAGGCGAAGCCGGCGCGGGATTGTTCGATCTTCGTGGAGAGGTCGAGGCTGGATGCGGCCAGGTTGAAGGTAGCGAATGCTCGTTGGGACAAGGTCGAGGCTCGCGGGTCAATATAGTTGGCGTTGCCGAACGAGAAGAAGGCGAACGGCTCCAGGCGAACATGGTAGAGATTGGCGGTCGGGTTGTTGGGATTGTTATAGGCGAGGGCTTTGTCGTAGGTGTCCCATTGGCTGGCCGGAGGAACAATCCGCCAATTGGAAGGGGACGGGAACGGTTCGGGGACGACCCGGAAGTTACCGCTGATGGAAATGGCTCCGGGGTTGTTGGTCAGGACGTCATGACGCCAAAGCGTGGCCCCGCTGGAACCCGCGGTGCTGAGTTCGACGGATTGGGATGAGGGCGTGCTGCCCGAGAACTCGATCGCAAACATGCGAGTTTCGTCGGTCTCCGCGGGCACGGGTGCGCCGATGGTGGCCATGTCAAACCAGTAGGAAGCGGGGAAATTAGGCTCGAAGGTGTTTTCGAGAAGCACCGTCTCGGACCCGTCATGCAGGAGGGAGGCGGTTTTGGGCTGGTCGGCGCCGACGGTGAAGACCTTGACTTGGCCCGGTTCGAATTCGCCCGTGAATTCATAGGTCACCCACGTCGCCCGCGGGTCCCATGGCGCGGGTTTTGCGGTGCCTCGATCAAACGGTTGGATACGATAGTTGGGAGTGCCGCTTCCGCCCTGCGTGCTTTCATACCAAGGACGGGTTCCAAACTCATAATCGCTGCTCGAGAAGGCGCCTTTGTAGTTCGACGATCCGCTGTTATACCAATCCAAGCCGTCCAGGCGATGGATGAACCAGGCGTTGTCGACGGGGACCAGCCGGCCGTCGTTATGGTCCGCCGGGTTCGGATCCACCAATCCCCGGGTGGCGACGCCGAAGTGGCGCAGGCCGATGTTGTGCCTCCAGCGCAGGCGGTAGTCGGTCGTCGCCAGCTTGGTGTCGTAGGGATTCCACAGGACGATGCAGGGCATCCAGTGCATGCGCAGTTTGTCTCCGTCGCGGGAGAAACCGTAGAAGACGTTAAAATTGGCGACGACGGGTGCGCGACCGGGGATCACCGGCACGGCGTCCGACTCGTTGATGGCGACGGTGTCGGACCAGTTCTTCAACTGCGTCCAGGTGGGAAGATTGGTGGTGGAGCCTTTGGGGAAGCCGGTGTTGTTGGCGCCGAAGCGGGGGTCGTTGGAGGCGTAGAGCGACGCATTGAAAATGGGTGCGGCGGGGGATATCCCGGCGCCGGAGCCGTCGAGGAACACGGTGAGGTCTTTTTTGAGGCCGCCGAGCGCTGTATCCGTATGGAGACTACGCGAGTAGGTGGTGAGGTGGTGGAAGTTGCGCTTCACCGGATCGGTGAACGCGGAGTCGATGAGGGGGAGTTGCTGGTGGGCGAGGGCCTTTTCGAAGCGGGGGTCGTTGAGCGGGGTGGAGGAGCCGGAGGTGGCGAAGCCCTCCATGCGTTCCCATCCCACGCGCTGGGGGACCTGAAGGCGGTTGCGGTAGTTCACGGAGGAGCGGTTGGTCTCCTCGAACCAAGGATCGCGGACCGAGAAGTTGGCCTTGGTGCTTTCGTCGGCCACCCAGTAGGCGTAGTGACCGATGGTTTGTTGATTGGCTGCTCCGGGAGGGGTGGCGGAGAGGGGCTGGCGGACCACGCGAACGGTGCCGGAGAGACCATCCACGGCGTCGTTCCGATGGGGTGCGATATGGTCATCGTCGTCCGGGGCGGAATCGGCGGAGACGAGTTCGACGACGTCGGCGGGAGCGGCGAGGGTGGCGACATCCACGTCGGGCGTGAAGTAGCCGGAGGGGTAGCTGGTGGCGGTCGCGGGGTTGAAGGAGAAACGTTCGTTGCCGCTGACGAGCCAGACGGGGAGTTGGTCGCGTTTGAATTCGCCGTACTTGCCGAGGGTGGCGGAGTCGCGGCGGAGACTGGAGTTGAAGACGCCGGTCCAGTAGGGGTTGCGGTTGCCGGTGTTCCACCACGTGCGGAGATCGTTTTCCCAGAGGGCGCGTTCGGAACGCGTGAGGAAGGTTCCGGTCTGGGCGGTCTGGGCGCGGGCGCGGTAGAAATCGAAGAGTTCGCCGCTCGCGTTGGTGACGTTCTTTTTTGGATACACGGTGGTGGCGGCCGCGGTGACGCGTTGATCGGGACCGGCGTGTTTCTGAAGTTCACCGATGGCGATCTGGAGGCCGAAGAGGGCGTTTTGGCGCGCCTGCTGCAGTTGGAGGGCGTTGCTGGCGACCTGGGTCTCCACGCGGGTGAGGGAGGCGAGCGAGACGAGAAGCAGCACCAAGAACGCGAGTAGCGTGATGGTGATAAGCAAGGCGAAGCCCTTGGCATCGGCGCGTCGGTGAGGGTGTGTTCGCGAGGGGAAAGGCATGGCGGGCGGGGTGCATCGCGGGCCGGAGCGCACGGGCTGTCGCGGCCTGATGGATTCTGGGGTTCGGGGGAGAATATCCAACGGGGCGACGGATGGCACAACCGCTCAGCGATGGGACCGTGCCCAAGGACGGTCCGGGGGCTTTTGTGGGTGAGATTTGGAATGCCGTAACACCTCAAAAAGTCGAGTGGTCGGGCCTTTCGCGCGCAAAAAAAGCCACGCGGTGATGCGTGGCTTTTGCGTGTGAGGGGTTGATCCGGCGATCGGGTCAGGGGCTGGCGAAGGTCGTCGGTTGCGCGACGATTTCCCGGCGGGTGAGTTCCTTGCCGGGCGCCTTGATGTCGGTCCCCTCGAAGACATAGAGGTAGGCCTCGGCGGGGGGGAGTCCGCGGGCGTCGCCGCCGGTGTCGGGGCCGACGACGAATTTACCGTCGGGCTTGAGCGCGGAGGAGGCAACAGGGACGCGTTCGAGGCGCACCTTTTCGCCATCGAGGTTGGTGTCGCCGGGCGCGCCGGTCAGCCGGTGAAGGGTGATCTTCTTTGCCTTGGTGAACGGCAGCTTCATGCCTACGGGGGTGTAGCCTTCGCCGGAGCCGGTGGGATAGTCGGGGTAGCGACGGGAGATGACGAAGAGGTTCACGCGATCGCCCTGGCGCGTGGCATACGTCGCGGCGGCCGGGGCGCCATCCACTGCCTTGCGGCGCCGAAAGACGGGAAGATCGACGGTGGGCACGCTCTCGGTGGACACGTGGAGCATGTCGCCGAGACCTTCGCGATTGAAGAGCGAGAGATAGAGGAAGCTCGGGTGCGCGTAGCCGCCGGCGTAGGATTTGACGTGCGAAGTCCAGTTGGCGCCTTCGCCGAAGGTGAAGAAGTTCTGGATATCGAAGTCGTAGGTGGCTTGCGCGAGGAAGGTGTCGAGGGTGGCGACGCCGGCGGCCTTGCTCTTCATGACGGCTTCCTGTTCGGCGGACTGCTCTTTGGTGACGCGCTGATTATTGAGTCCGTTGAGGGCGTAGCCGGGGCCGGCCTCGTAGGTGCCGATTTTGAAATGCCGGCCGGTGGCGGTTTCCCACTTGAGGGCGTCCTCCAGCAAGCCGCGTGCGCCGGGGATGGCGGACTGGTTGGCGAAATTGAGCGCGCTGAAGAAGCTGGCGGGATTGCGGCGGGGCGGGCCTTCGCCGGCGTCCCAGCCTCCGTTGTAGGCGGCGATGGTGATGAAGTGGCCGGTCTTGGTGGCGGCGGCGATTTCGGTGTTGTAGCTGCCGAGCGCCCAGCCGCCCATCACGTGGATGAACTTGGCGTCGATTTCCTTGGTCCAGTAGGGGCTGGAGCGAAGGATGCTGACGACGTGATCCTGCATCAGGCCGTAAACCTTGCCGCGGGACACGTTCTCGCCGGTGGTGGAGTCGGTCATGGAACGGAAGGTCCAGGGCGCGAAGAGGTTGTTCCAGGTCTCGTTGGCCAGTTCGAAGTAGATGCGGTCGAAGGCGTCGGTCCACGGTTCGGCGCGCCCTTGGGCGAAACGTTTATAAGCCCACGGCTTGGACCGCGGCGTGTCGTTTTTCGGATCGTAGGGGGCGGCCATGAATTCGGCGAAGCCGAGCCATTCGTCGGGGGACATGTGAAACTCGATTTGCAACCACGGGCGGATGCCGGCCTTCCTGATCACGGAGAGCACGCCGCCGAGCGAGGTGCCGTTGTCCACGCCTTCGACACCGCCGTTCACGCCGAGGTATTGGTCCATTGAATACGTATCGACGTCCGACTTGATGGGATGGTGGGTTCGAAAGGCCATCATGCCGGAATCGCGCAGGCGGTCGTAGTCCTTTTGTTGGTAATCGAGGTAGGCGGTGTCGGAACGGAAGACCCTGAAGTTGTCGAAGGAATAGGTGGCGGGGCCGGTGGCGGTGAGGACGAGATAGGCGTGGTGGCCTCGTGAGGAGGGTTCGCCCATGAACGTGTGGACGTATTTTTTCCAGGTCGTCCCGACTTGCATGGAATGCGGCTGCAGAAAGCCGCCGACGTTTTTGTCGCCGTCGAATTCAAAGACGACGGGCGGTGCGTCGGCGCGGTCGGCCTTCATCCAGACCTCCATGGTGTATTCGGTGTGATCGGGAACCGGGTAGTAGGTCTGGCTCGTGGTGGAGATGTCGGGGATGCCGCTCTGGCCGACCTTGTGGCTTTCACCCGCCTTGACCGTCATTTCAAGGTAGGTCTTGCCGGCCTCCTCGACGGGAGTGTCGGGAGCGTGAGGTGCGAGACGCCAAACGTCGGATTGGAACGTAAGCGAGTTGGGCAATCCGACGGGCAAGAGGTCGCGCAGGGAGCTGGAGAGGCCGCCGATCCGGTGGGAGGCGTATTCGGGGCGGAAGGGGATCATGTCTTTTGCGACGATGATCATATCGCCTTTCCGGATCGCCTCGTCGGGCGAGGCGGCGCGGCGGGAGAGTTGAAGGTAGGAGCCGCGATGCGTGGCGGGATCGGTGTCAGTGTAGGCGATCTTGTAGCCGATCACTCCGGAAGAGGGCGATGGAGTCCATGTCAGATGGACGATGCCGTCCGTGCCTCCCGACGCCTTGACGTTGGAGGCGGGGGCGGGGATGGCGGCGCCGGACTTCTGGCGGGGCGCCCGGAAGTTGATCGACTTGTTCTCGGCCTTGGTGGCGGGGGCGGCCTTCACGAAGGCGATCTTGGTTGCGGTGGAGGGTTTGGACGCTTCTCCGTCGGCGTTGATCGCGAGGATCGTGAACCAGCGTTCGGCGCCGGAGCGGGTCCAGTCGTCCCAGCGAAACTGGGCGGTGGTGGAGTCAGGGGAAATCATGGGGCCCGCCTGGCGCCACTCTTCGATGATGGTACCGCCCTTGGGAACCACGTCGGTGCGAACCACCTTGAGCGTACCATTGACGACGCGGTAGATGCGCACCTGGGCCTCGTCGAGGTAGCCGGAGGAATAACTGTCGTAGACGGACAGGCCGCCTGGGCCGCCGACGTAGATCCGGTCGGAGGAATCTTGGGCGGCGATGATCTGGTTGCGAAAGGAAATGGGTTCGAAGCCACCCTTGCCCGGACGTTTGAGGGTGTTGCCGAAGCCGGGTGCGGTGACGGTGAACGGTTCGAGGTCGGCGTTGAGCACGTCGGTCGTGACCCGGAAGATCGCGGGCCGATTCACGAGGTTGCGAGGGGTCGAAGGGGATTCGGCGTTTTGGGCCAACACGACGACCGGGACGAGGCCGGCGCAAAGGATCGCGAGGGAAGCAAAGGGGGGATGGGTGGACATGATGGGGATGAGCGAAGTGTTGGGGAAATCGTGTGCGGGCCGCTGGAGTCAAGGGAGCGGCTCAGGGAGCGACGATGTAGTAGGGCGTGTCGGGCAGCAGATCGAATTGTCGGGCCGTGCCGATCTGACGAACGGGATAGCCGCTCAGGTCCAAGGCGGTGACCTTGAGCTTGTCGGCGTCGGCACGCTTGAAGCGGACGGATCCGGCGAAGTTTCTTACGAGCCACGGGTCCACGCCGACGCTGTTGATGCGGTGGACGCCCTGGCCTGCGGGGCTGGTGGAGAAGCCGGTGGTTTTTTCCTCGGACATGACTTGAACGAGAATGCGGGAGGATTTGGCGATGGGTCGGCCATCGAGCGCGACGACGAGGATGTTGCCGACCTCCTG
Source organism: Opitutaceae bacterium (assembly GCA_024711005.1). Taxonomy (GTDB): domain Bacteria; phylum Verrucomicrobiota; class Verrucomicrobiia; order Opitutales; family Opitutaceae; genus Rariglobus. Next base: position 10,139 of record JANJTQ010000254.1, read on the forward strand.
TTGCGAGACGATGTCGAGGTCGGAGAGGGAGACGACGCCCGCGTCCTTCAGGTGTCCGCCCACGCCTTGCGCGGCGGAGGCGTCGAGCGTGAGGACGCCTTTGCCGTAATCGAGTTTCAGCTCGTTGGTGGAACTCGTGACGGTCCGCGCGCGGCGGTCGATGAAGCGGGAGAGGTCCTTTACCTGCGCGGGACCGCCCTTGTCGTCGATGGTGACGTTGGTGCGGCCGACGAAGTGGATGAGCGGGTCGATGCCCCGGTTGGAGGAGCTGCCGCCGCCGGCGACGTCGCTCTTGCGGAGTTCGTCGAGATTGGCGGCCTGCACGAGGCTGGAACCCTTCAATGCGAGAGCGTCGGAGATGGTCATGGGGAGGTCAGCCATGAGATCGCCGACCTTGACGAGGCCTTGTCGGTAGAGGAACGCGGTGGCGGGAAACTGGCCTATCTGGGTGGGTGCCATGAGCGTCCAAGGCTGCACAAAGAAGCGCGGTTTCACCTGCCAGCGATGCGTGTCCAAGGTGAAATGGACGATGCTGTCGCTGTCCTGCAAGGCGCCGTAGGCGGCGTAAACCAAGGGCGCCTCGAAGCGGTAGCGATTTGGACGATCCCAGGTGGTTTCCGAAATCATCGAAGGACGGCGGTTGTACATCGGGTCCATCACCGGATTGGCGTAGGTCTTGCCCTCGCCGGGCTTTTGGGCGTCGAAACGCAGGCCGCTCACGTCGGAGTAGGTCATGCCGTCGCGCACGGACCAGGAGGCGTTGTCGCCCTTGCGATTGGAGCCGAAGTAGCCGTGACGATCGATGAAATCGCCGGACATGTAGCTGAGTTTTTCCAGGGGGCCGAAGATGTCGTTGTTGGCGGTGGTCCAGTTGCCGGCGGTGATCATGCCATTGTAGCCGAGGCTGCGGAGGTAGGCGACGGTGTCTGCATAGAAACCGGCCTGCTGCTCGTAGAAGAAAGCGGCGGTGTCCTGGTCGCGCCGCGTCTTATGGGTGAACATGTCGTAGAGGCCGCGGAATCCGAGCCGGCCCTGCGCCTGGTCGTCGCGCGGGTGCGCGGTGCCCCAGCGGGAGAGGGCGGACGAGAGGGAGCCGTGTTTTTTCTTGGCCCAGTCGCCGAAGCGTTTCTCCAGCTTGCGCATCTGGGCGTCCGGGATGTTGCCGTATTTGAACGTCCAGAAGAAGAACGAGTCCTCATTGAGAATTTCCAAGCCCATGAGCGCGGGGTCGTCCTTGAGGGCGACGCCGGAAGCGGTGCGGGTTTCGAGGATGGTCTTCCACCAGTCGCGGTAGAGTTTTTGGAACTCGGGCTCGAAGAAGAGGAGTGCGAACGGATGCTGTTTGCCGTCGTAGCCCTCGCGCCAGCCGGCGCCGTTTTCGGGATTGAGCCAGAGCGGGAAGTAGATCGACAGAAGCGTGTAGATGCCCTCGGCCTTCAAGGTCTGGACGAGGGCGGCGCGCTCGGAGCCGGCATCGGACGCGAGCGCGCCCGTCTTTTTGTCGAGGATGCTGCTGTGATGGCGCACGAGGTTGACGCCGTATTTGGCCAAGGTGCGGGCCCGGCGCTTGAGTTCGTCGGGCTTTTGGCCGCCCGAGGCGTTGACTGCCCAGAACCGCACGGGACGACCGGTGTTGGCGTGGACGAACTGTTCGCCCTTGGCGATGATGCGCCCGTTTTCGCCGGCGAATTTTTCGTTGAGCGGACGCAGGTCGATGGGCGAGGCGGCGAAGGAGTCGGCGGGGGGATTCCAAGCGAACCAACCTTTGTTGGTCTCGGTGCCGCGGGCGGTTTGTGCGGCGAGGGGAGCGGAGAACGGAAGCAGGCAGAGTGCGACGAGCGGGGCGAGACGACGGAGGGGCATGCGGTAATCGAAGTTTCCGCGCCCTTTACTCACAAGCAAGACACGGTGGGTCCGGTCCCGCGGAGTGCTCATCGCGGGCGAGTCGGGGTCTGGGAACGCGTGGCTGACAGGCCTTCGTGGAGCGCGACGAAGACGCCGGCGGTCCAGCCCATCATGGGGGCGGCGGCGTATTCGTTGGCGGCGATCACGCCGGTTTCGGCGTCGGTTTTTTCCCAGAGACGTCCGGTCTCGGCGAAGAGACGCGCGGTGGTGTCGAGGAAGAGGCGCGCCACGCGATCGGCATCTGTATTCAAATTATGACGACGCAATGATTCGACGGCGAAGCAGACCAGCGGCGGCCAGACGTTGGGGTAGGCCCACTGGTAGTTGCGGCAATCGGGGGTTTCCATCGTAACGGCGACGCCATGCGGACGTGTGAGGAGCGGGAGTTTTTGGGCGACGCGTGCGGCTTGTGCGTGCGTGGCCAGACCGGAGAGGAGCGGGAGAAGTCCGCCCAAGTGAACGAGGGACGAGCGACGTTTCTCGACGAAGTCGTAGTCGTGGAACCAACCGGCGGAATCGTCCCAGAAGAGACGTTGCACGCGGTCGTGTCGGGTGGCGGCACGGTCACGCCAGAGCGAGGCGTCGTCCCGACCAAGGTTCGGAGCGAGTTCGGCGAGCAAGGTTTCGTGATCGTGAAGCAGGGAGTTAAGCTCGACGGGATTAAAGTCCATGCAGCGACCCGAGAAGCGGGGCGTGAAGTCCCAGCCGGACTCGGCCTCGCCGAGGTGATGTGCGCCGATGCGGATCTTTTCGGCGTCGGGCAGATCGGCGGGGAGCCCGAGGCGGGATTGCACGCAGCTGTTGAAAAACTTGAGGCAACCCTCGTCGGTGTCGTGGTGACCGTGGCGTTGGAGTCCGGTCGGCGTGTGGCGCGCGGTGGTCCAGAAGTGGTATTCCTGGCGGAGCTCCGACGCGACTTCGGCGAGCAGGGCTTCGTCGCCGGTGGCTTCGCGGTAGTCGAGGAGCATGCGCGCGAACAGGGGAGGTTGGGACCGGTTGGTGAGGCCGGTGTGGTTGGGCATGTAACCCTGGCGACGGATGAACCAGGCGATGTTGCGGATGTTGTCCGCGGCGACGGAGGCATGGCCGTCGCGGAGGAGCCCGAGGTTGGTGAAGCGGGTGTCCCAGTAGAAAAAGAACGAGAAGTGCCCTTCGCCCTTGATGCTGGGCGTGGTGTAAGGGAACGGCAGGTCGATGCCGAGGAACCCGGAGCCGGCCTTGTCTCGATGAAGCGAGCGCAGCCAGTTTTCACGGATGTAGGCGCGGACGGCGGAGTAGGGCATGGGAAATAAAAAAGCCGGCCGCCCGAGGAGGCGGCCGGCCGGAGGAAGGCGGGTTAGCGCCGGCGACGCAGTCCGCTGAAACCAAGGGCAAC
>JANJTQ010000274.1 GCA_024711005.1 Opitutaceae bacterium
CACTCGGTTTTTTCAGAAACGACAGCATGACTATTATACTGAACCATTAGGCCAAAAAGGCTGAGACGACGGATATCCTGTGCATTCGCAGGCAGGGTGTCCGCCAAAGTTATTTGACGCGACTGCAGCCAAGCAGGGATATCCGCTTTTAATACAGAAACCCCCAGATCCGCCGCAATCGCCGCTTCCAACCAACTCAGTTTCGGAGGCAGAACTGTGCAGGCGACATGCGCGATCGACTGACCGGTCTGCACTTCGTAAAACCCGATCGACGACTGGAGCTCCTTGATCAACTTCTTGGTCAGAACGGAGCCCATACCGGTGAAATCAAACGTGTTCGAAATAAAGAGCTTCCGCGCCGAGTCCTCATCCTTGAGCCCAAGCTCCTTCTGCACGACAGGAATCATCGCATCCAGTCCCTGCTGGATCGGCCGTGATGCCTCCACCCCGGAAGCGGTCACAATAAACGAATTGGTCGTCTCCGCGGCAATTTCCAACATCAACACCGGGGTTTTGATTTTCGCAAAAGCGAGGTAATCGACCATCGCGCCGACGCTGGCAATGCTGCTCAGTTCGATGGCTTCCGGATAAATACCCGCGGCCAAAAGATTGTCCTGAGCCGAATTAACGTCCTCGCTCGGCAGACCGCAGATCAGCGCATCTTTTTGTGCTGCTTTCACCAAATCATAATCCGTGCCCTGGACGGGATTTAGGATGGCCAGTGAGTATTCACTCGGTTCGATGCGCAGCTGCTGGGCGGCGACTTCGTTCAAATACTCGGGCTCCCTCAGTCGCTTGGTCTCAAACGTCACCTTTCGCACGACACGTCGAGCGACGTTAATGCCGCAGACGGCATGCACATAACCACTCGTACTCTTCGCCGGCCGCAATACTCTCAGTGCCTCGGCAAGTGCGGCTTCATCGCCAGGAGCACACTCAATGATGTCCTCGACCACGAACGGTGCAGTTGCCTTGGAGGTTCGGGCGAGCAGCACGGCATGCTCATTGGAATCGACGTAGAAATTTTTTGTTTTTGCAGAGAAAAACATGCGGTCTTGGCGAGCCCTTGGGAGGGCTATTAGGGTAAATTAGTGGATTTAAATACAGGAACTGTTAACACCTTGCCGAAGCAGGCGAGAACGCTCTTAGCAGAAACCGCGCACTTCAAGGTAAATCCCCCTAAGTAATTTCCCCGGCCCCGATTTACTTCTTCTTTAAGAGAGACCAAAAAAAAGCCCGCCCCTCAAGAGGCGGGCAATAAATTTCGAAAAAGAAGACCTCGGCTTACTTCTGCCAAGTGCGCTTCTTATGCCGATTGGCCTTCAAGCGCTTTTTGCGCTTATGCTTGTTCATCTGCAGACGGCGTTTCTTTTTGAGGTTACCCATGTGGTGTCAGGTTTGAATTGAAAGGTTCGAGTAGAAACCGTCGGTGAAACAGCCTGCGCCCCGTGCTGTAAAGCTCAATCTGCCCTCGGCGCTTGGACCGCCGACACACTTCGCTGTGCGGTGGACACCAAAACGCACCTCACCCGTCCTTCCGGGAGTCCCGTCAAACGCGCCGCCGCCTTCCGGTAAATCTCCAGCTGGCCCGCATATCGCGTCGAGAGCTGCCCCGCATTTTCCGGCCCGATTCGGTCGGTCTTGAAATCATAAATCGTAGCCACAACGACGCGTCCACTGTCATCCCAAGCCAGCACAACGCGATCGAACACCCCCGTAATCCAAGCGCCATCCAGCACGATTTCAAACGCCCGCTCGCGCCAGACCTCGCCTCCTCCCACAGGCTTCGCCCACACCTCCGCCAGCTCCTCGGCCTCCAAACACGCCCGTGCCTCGGCAATGGCTCCTTCGCTCACGCCTGCAGCCTTCCACGCAGCCAGCACCTCCGGTGACGCCCCTCCCCACTCGACCGCCGCCAGCGCCGCATGCACGGCAGTGCCAAAGCTCGCCGCACTCGTGCCGGACGAACCAAACAGCGAAACTCCCGTGACCACCCCGGCTTTCGTCCCGGAAGGTGTCCGCGCCAGATGCCGGGCAACCACGCTGACGGCAGGCAGCGTCTCGATTCCCGCCGGCCCCGTTGCATCACGATCGGCTTCGCCGACCACCCCGATTTGCCCAAACCATTCGGAATCGCCCTCGACAAACGCCCCGTCCGCACTCCACCCACCCACCCGCACCCCGCCATCAAATCCCGCCGAAGGCAAAGTTTCGGCCAGCAAGCGCGGAAAGTTCGCGGACACCGATTTCGGGCCCACCGGCTTTGTGATCAAATAGAGCGCTCGTTTCGCCCGCGTCATGGCTACGTAAAACAAACAGAGCTTCTCATAGGCTGCCTCGGCTTCGGCCGCTTCCACGTGCGCCGTAAGCACGGCATCATGCTCGTGAAACAGCTTGGGGGGCAGGTCCAAGACCCACTCCACCACCCGTTCCGGGTTCCGCTGTACGCACAGTCCATCACGCCGCCGCGTAGCCAGTGAGTTCCCCTCCAGATCAGGCAATACCACCACGTCGAATCCCAGTCCCTTCGATTTGTGAATCGTCATCACACGAACGACCGTCGCCGTCTCCGCATCACGCACCACGTGCCGTCCGGCGAATTGGACAAACTCCGCCACATCGCGACTTCCGGTCTCGTCGAACAACAGCGCCGCCTCCGTCAGCTGGCGCGCACGCTCCCGGCTGAACACATCGTCGGCCATTAGCGACGGTTCGAGCCGTCGCAACCACGTCTCGATCGTGCGTGCAAAACCTTCCGCGTGCACTCGTCTCAACACGTCTTGCGTCAACGCCTCCACCGGTCCCACGCCTGCCGCCTCAACGATGTCCGCCAAGGGCGTCATGCCCATGTGCTCGCGAGCCAATCGATCCCCCGGATGCGCCGCCGCCTGCAACAACGCCAGCACGGCCGTAGTCAACGGATTATCCGTGCACACCTGCAAGTCCGACGCCGCCACGGCGGGCATGCCGCCTTCACGCCTCAAATAATCCGCCAGCCAGGTCGCCGCATCGTTGGACTGCACCAAAACAGCGACAGACAACCCGCGCTCCAACGGGTTGATCTCTCGCAACAATTTCAGGGTGAGCCCCGCTCGCGCTCCATCGTCATCACCATACAACCATGCAACCTGCCCGTTGAGTTGCGGACGCGCGCTCACATGGTCGCGCCATTCACTCGTCCAACGCTCCGCCGCCGGCCCGGGCATAAGACGGGCCAGCGCCGCGGCATTTCCGAAAACCCGATTGACCGCGGAAATGATTGCCGGCCCCGAACGCCAGGACTGATCGAGGTGGCCCTCCTTGATTGTCCCAGGCTCGACGGCGTTGTAATGGTCGAAGATCTCGCGAAACAATCGTGGATCGCCGCCGCGCCACGCGTAGATCGCCTGCTTCACATCACCCACGTAGAACAAGCTGCGCCGTCCTTCCGGATCCTGCACCGCTTCGTCGATCAGATTGCGCAACACGCTCCACTGCCCGTGACTTGTATCCTGAAATTCATCGAGCAGCCAGTGGTCGAACTTCGCATCCAGCCGCCAGTCGACCAATAACCGCCCGGCTTCCCGCTCTTCGGCACCTCGAATGCCCGCGAGTGTATCCATTTCCGCGCTCGCGAGCCGTGGTGCTCTCTGGCCCGAGAAACCGTGTCCCGCGTCCGGCATCAGCAAGCGCTGCACGTCGGCGAAGGTCAACTTCCCTGCCCTGCGCACCAGATCATGATAAACGGCCTCGTAGCCGCGCAAAACCGTGTAAATGCCGCGCGTCACCTCCAGCCGTCTCACCAACTCACCGCCAAACACGGTGCGCGTCAGCGCCACGAGCGCCGCGCAGGCATCGGCCGTCAGCGTCTGCTTCTTGCGATCGAATTCCAGCACGGCCTCTCCCGCGATCAATTCGGCCCATGCCACCACGGACTTCTCCAAAACATAGATCAGTTCGCGCGGCAGCGGCGCGCCCGGCGCCCACGTTTCCAAGGCCGCGAGAAACGCGTGCCAGCGCCCCAGTTGCTTCTCGCCCAACCCCGCGCCCTCCGCCCAATGGCGCAACACCGCCGCCGCTCCTTTAGCGTCACCGGCCGCCTCGAGCCACACCGATCTTTCCGGCCAGATACGCAACGGATTTCCCCATGCCTCCCCGTCGGGCGCGTTGAGATACAGGTCTTGATGCAGGTCGATGAAACGATCCAGCCGCGCCGCGAGCCGTTTCTCCTCCGCACCAAAGGTCGCTCGTTTAAACGCTTCAACGAACTCCCGCTGAGCTTCGTCCAACTCGCCGCCCGTCCGCGCGAACAGCTGCCGCAATACCCGCTGCCGCTCCAGTCTTGCCCCGTGTTCCTGCAAAATCTCAAAGTCTCCCCCAAGCCCCAGCTCCAGCGGAAACGCCCGCACCACGCGCGCAAAAAAACCGTCGAGCGTACCCAGCGACAAGCGATGCATCGCGCTCGTCATCGTTCGCAGCATCCGCAGAAAATCCGCCGGTCCCAGCGCCGGCACACCGATTTCACCGGCGATTCGCGCCGCCTCGCGCGGATCACGCGCCGCTCGCGCCAGCTTGTTGAGAATTTCGTCGAAAAACTCTCCCGCCGCCTTGCGCGTAAAGGTGAGCGCCACGATCCGCTCCGGCGGCGCGCCCCAGGCAAGCAATTGCACGAACCGATTCGTAAGCGCGTACGTTTTGCCCGAACCTGCCGACGCCAGAATCATTTGGTGGCCGATCAATTTCATGCTCCCGCCTCCCCTTTCCAATCCACGCTGGACTCGACGCCCTCATGGAACAACGCGGCAAAGTCGTCATAGTCGGCCGGCAGCTCCGCCGGTGGCCAGAACCGGCGGGCCTGCACCGCAGTCGTTACCCCTTCGGCACAACGCATTGCCGCGCACTGCACATCCGTGTCGTATCCATCCCACAACGACACGCCCGTCTCCCCCGCCGCTTTCGGCAGATTAAAATATCCGCAGGTCACCGCGTGGCCGAATTCGTCAGCCACCGCCGCCAGATAAAGCGGCAGTTGCAAGTCGATCCAGATCATCTCCCCGTCGCCCGCGACGAAGCGCGCACACGCCGGCAATGCCTCCATGTCTTCATTCCGCTTCGGCCCTCGCATATGGGCGTCGGCCGGATTCACCGGTTTGTCGGACGTCTTGTAGTCCAGCACCCGCACCTCGCCGGTCAGTTCGTTGCGGTCGATACGGTCGATTTTTCCGCGCACCGGGAGCCCGCCCACCGTAAGTTCAAACGTCCATTCGGTGCGTTCAATCACCCAGCCGTCGGCACGCAATTGCGCCTGAACTTCGGCGACTTTCGATAACCTCTGGCGCGCCGATTCAAGTTGCACGACGAGTGGCAGCACAGGGCTTTCGCCGTAGCGTTCACTCGCCGTGCGTTCCAGCTCGCCCAGCAAAAATCGGCGCAATACGCCCGCGTCCGTGCAATCGCGCACCGGTGAATCCGCCCGGCCCATCGCCTCCAGCGCCGAGTGACAAAGGTTGCCGAAATCCATCGCGTCGAGTTCCGCCTTGTGCGGATCAACCGCCTGCATGCGCAGCCCGTGCTTCAGATAAAAGCGAAACGGACATTTCAAATAGTCGCGAAACACCGTGACCGACAGCCGTTCAATTTTCGCATCCGTGCGCGGAGTCAATTTCCACGCGCGTTGCCACGCGTGATTCGGTCGCGCCGCCTCCGCCGGCTTGAACAAAAATGCCACGCGCGCCGGCAACTCGGCGTCGGCGCACAGGAACAGCAGCCGCGAGGGCCTCAACGGATCGCCCGCCGCAGACGTCTTGCCCACCAACAAATCAAGACGGCCACGTCCATCCGCCCGAAATGCCGCCAGTGCCTGCAGCAGATAGGCGTCGCGCGCGAAACGCCCTTCATTGGTCTTGAGCCCCAACCGCGCGCGCAGCGCCTCGGGCAGGAACGCATCACCCACCACCGCGTCGGGCACGCGTCCGTCGTTAAGCCCCGCCACGATCAGATGCGGCGCATCGTCCCACAACAATTCCAGCCAACCTTGCAACTCCACGGCCCCTTCCGGCTTTTCATCAAACCGCTGACTGTCGCCCAACGCGCGCAACGCCAGTTCCCACACGTCCGTCAGGACGACTCCGGGAAACCGGCCCACAGCGGCCTCCAGTTCCGTCAACACCTCGCCCCACGCCTGACCCGCCTCGACCGCGCGCGCATCCTCCGGTCGCCCCAAATCAAAACGCCGCTCTTTAAATATCTCCGTCAACGCCGCTCGCACATTCGAGGGAAACGCTCCGCGGAGCAGCTCCTCTCGCAGTCTCACGACCGAGTCCAATGCCGAGGCCAATCCGCTCCACGCGGGACGACTTCTCGCCTGTGTCCGGGCGTCGGACAACGAGGCAGGCAAATGCTCCGCATGCAATTCGTCCAGCGAAGCCAGGAGCCTGGTCGGCGAGCCCCCCAACCAGCGCAACACATCGGGACAACGCAGCAGCGTTGTCACCGCGACAAATGAAGGTTCCCGCACCAACTCCGCCAGCGCGGAGAGCAAGGTGTGCAACGCCGCCGCTTTCAGCGGGCGTCCTTCGGGATTGAATGCGGGCACGCCCGCGCGCGCCAGTCCGTTTTCCAGCGAGGGCAGCACCTCGGCGTCGGCCACGCCCACGCCAAGCCGTCCGCCGGGAACTCTGTATCCAAACGCGCATGACACAATTGCCTCCGCCTGCGCCGCCGGATCGGCGCATAGACGAACGCGACGCTCAAAATCCGCCATTTCAAACGTGCGCGCCGCCCACGCCGTCGGCAAAGGCCGGCCCCATCCGTCGAACAGCACCGCCCCGTCCACGCCTGATGGTCCCGACACGATCACGTCCACAAGCAATCCGCGGGCCGCATGAACCATCAGCACGTTGACCGCAATCGGCAGCGGGTCGGGCGTACCCGCAAGGATGATACGCCGCACGCCGGCGAGGGGCGCGGGATTTTCGGCAAAGGCGATCTTCGCGGCCTGAGGATCGCGCAGCCCGCGCGCAGCCAGGGCGGCGTCGCAGAGCCCTTCAAGCGCGCCCAGTTGCGCCCAGCGCTCCAACTCGGGAAAATCGTCTCCGCCGCGCGCAGCCACATCGGCCATGCGCAGGCCGTTCTCTGCAAGCGAGGTTTGCAGTCGCTGAAATTCGCGCGCGAGACGCATCGCCCATGAAAACGTGCGCGCCGGCGGATCCACGGGGAATACGTCACGGAATGCCTCAAGATCGATGCCTCGCAGCACTTCGGTCCAGGCGAGCAGCGATTCAGTTCGCGTGGCGATTCCCGTAGCGGGCGCATCGAGCGACGCCAACGCCTCGGGCATAATCACGCGAGGAGGGAACACCGCCTGCCGGCGCGCCGCCGCATGGCCGGCAAGCGCCTCTCTCAGCCGCCGCCCCGCCTGGCGGGTGGGCGCGATCAACAAGGTGTCGGAAAGATCGAGCGGGCCTTGTGCCGTCCAGTCGCTCGCGAGCCATTCCGTGACGGCATGGACCAGCGGTTGATTCCAAGGAAGAACATGAAAGCGTGGAGACGGCATCCGGAGACGGAACAGCTTCACGAGGATTTCCCGGTGCATACAAGGCCGGATATGGCGCGGACAACGAACGCCCGACCGAATGCGAAGCCGGAACGTCTGCCGACGAAAAAGCCCTCCGCAGCACGAAGCTCGCGGAGGGCGAAAGTGAATCGAATGGCGGCGCAAGGCCGCCGGTCGATCGGATTACTTCGCGAAGACGAACTTCGCGGCGTGCGCCTTGGCGCGGGAAGCGGCATTCTTGTGGACGACGCCGGACTTGGTGGCCTTGTCCATGGCGGAAACGTAGGCGCTGGCGGCGGCCTTGGCGGCTTCCTTGTCGGAACCGGCGGCGGCCTTGTCCAACTTTTTATGAAGGGTCTTCAGGCGGGTTTTGACGGCCTTGTTGCGGGTGGTAAGACGCTCGGATTTGCGGGCAGCCTTGATAGCGGATTTCGTGTTGGCCATGACGGGTTAAAAGTTAAAGCCGGACAGAAACCCAAACCGGACGGCATGAGTCAAGGGTGATTTCAGCATCCGTCGGTCTTTGAGATTGCAGCCGTTACACCGGGAGCTAGCCCTCGGAGCGAACGACATGAGCATAAAACTGCGTTTTGCCCTCCTATTGGGAATGCTCTTGCTCATCTTTCTCGGCTGTCTCGCCACGCTCCGATTCCTTGAAAAGGAACAATTGACGGAGGCGCTGGCAACTTCCCAAGGCGATGCCACCGATATGCTCGAACGATGGCTGGACCTCAACGGCGCCAGCTTGCGGACGTTCGCCGAAGATTACTCCCGATGGGACGATCTCGTTTCGTTCGCCAAACAACCCGACGAGACCTGGGCCGACATCAACCTGCGCCAGAGTTTAGCCGGTTTTAATATCCATGGACTCTGGGTGCTCACCAACGAAGGCGCAGTGATATATCAGGCTCACCAAGGCGAAGCCAGCCCGCCGCCCCTTGCTCCCGAGCAATGGAATCAACTCGTCGAAGAGAATCCATTCCCGCACTTTTTCGCACGGCACCCCAAGGGAGTACAGGAGTTTCGCGGCGCGCCGATCCAGCCCTCCGCCGACAGCGCCCGGACAAGTCCGGCTCAAGGCTGGCTCGTGGTCTGCCGGTTGTGGGACCAAACCCACCTCACCACGCTCGGCCGGCTGACGGAAAGCACGGTCAGCCTCGCTCCACCCGGTCAATCATCCGTCCCCACCGGCGGCGAATCCAAGCTGACTTTAATGCGTCCACTGAACGACTGGCGCGATCGAACGGTGAGCATTCTCTATGTGAGCCGCGAGATGCCGGCGATTGCCCAACGCTTGCGCACCGACGCGTTCGAAGCGCGCGTCTTCATCATCTTCGGACTGCTGGTGATGGGCGCCCTCGCCCTGAGTCTCCACGAATGGATCCTGAAACCGTTGAACGTCATCGGCGACAGCCTCGTCCGCCAAGATCCCGTTCCGCTCCGACCGCTGATCGCTCAAAACAACGAACTCTCCCGCATCGCCAGTCGGGTGGAGATTTCCTTCGCCCAGCAAGCCGAGCTCCGGCGCGATGTCGAAGAACGCGCCCGTCTGGGTCGCGATCTTCACGATGGCATCATCCAATCAATCTATGCCGCGGGAATGGGCCTCGCGGCCGCCAGAACCCTTGTCCCGAGCGATCCACCCGAAGCATCCCGTCGCATTGATCAAGTCCGGGCCGCATTGAACGAGACGATCCGGGACGTGCGCAACTTCATCACCGGGCTCGAGCCGGAGGCGCTCCAGCGCCGAAGCTTTGGGGCCGCGGTCGCGGGCCTGTTCGAGTTTTTCCAAACCGCCGGTCCGGCGGCAGGCACGCTCGACATCGAGGAATCGGTCGCGAACCGGCTCCACCTCACCGCCCGCACCACCGCGCTCCAAGTCATCCGTGAATGCACCAGCAACGCCATTCGCCATGGCAAGGCGGCAAACGTTAGCGTGAGCCTGCACCTCACCGAGGACGGTCGGGCCGCCCGGCTCGTGATCAGTGACGACGGATGCGGATTCGATCCCGCCACCGCAAAGCGCGGCCGTGGCTTGGATAACATCACCGAACGGGTTCGTATGCTCGGGGCATCCGCCGACATCACCTCCGAACCCGGAAAAGGAACTCGCACCACCCTCCTCTTTCCCATTAGCGATTCCACCGCATGAACGCCCACGTCAAAACCAAGCCCATCCGCGTCGTTCTGGTTGATGACAGCGCCCTTGTGCGCCAAGGCATCAAGGCCGTGCTTTTGGCACAAACGCCGTCGCCGCCGATCACGGTGGTGGGTGAGGCCTCAAACGTAGCCGAGGCCATCTCCACCGTCGCCAGTCTCAAACCTGATGTCGTCATTCTTGACATCCGTCTGCCCGATGGCTCCGGCTTCGATGCCTGCAAGGAAATCCTGAAACGCCAGCCCGAGATTCGCGTTCTGGTCCTCACTTCCTTCACCAACGATAGTTTCATCTACGATGCCATTACGTCCGGCGCTCAAGGCTACCTGATGAAAGAGATCGACCCACAGGGCTTGGTCCAGGCAATCCACGATATCGCTTCCGGCAAATCCATCCTGTCTCCCGACGTCATGGCCGGGGTCATGCGCGTGGTACGCGGAGGCGGGCCTAACGAAGACCGCAGCCTCGCGTCCCTCTCGGCCCAAGAGCGGCGCGTCCTCGCCCTCGTCGCCGAGGGCAAGACCAACAAGGAAATCGGCCTGGATCTCGGCCTCAGCGACAACACGGTTAAGAACTACCTCGTAAGCGTGTTCGATAAACTTCAGGTCAAACGACGCTCGCAAGCTGCCGCACTTTACGTGCAATCTCACTCTCCCGGGCCTCAATAGGGCCGTTCAGGCTAGGCCTCATTTTAGGGCTGCAAGTCAGTCCATTTGGTACAAAAAGCTAGGCCATGTTCCTATCCAACCGACGCGTGCCATTCATTAAGCGGCCGCTTCGCTTGGGCGACTCCTCTCTATCCGGGTTCTCGCTGGTCGAGGTCATGGTGGCTTCCTGCGTTTTGATGGTGGGATTGGGCGGCACGGTGCTCACCGTTAAAAACAGCCTCACCACAATCAGCCACGCCCGCCACCTTGGGACGGCGTCGCAAATCATGCAAAGCGAACTCGAGCGCCTGCGCCTGCGTAACTGGGCTCAATTGCAAGCGCTTCAGGATTCGGGTGACAGCACCGTGACCACGACCGAAGCCCCTCGTGGCTCCCGGCTCACATGCACACGCCAGATCCGCGACCTGCGGGACGGTCTCAAGGAAATCACGATCGAAGCGCGTTGGGGCGGCACAACGGACCGCCCTCACACCGCACGACTCGTCACACGTTATGCTCGGAGCGGCCTGAATGACTACTTCTACACATCGCATTAACATCCGGGAAGGCACCCGCCGTCCGATGCAACCCCGGGCCGCCTTCACGTTGCCGGAGGTGATGATCGCATCCACCCTATCGATCGTTGTACTCGCGGGTGTGCTCGGAGCCTTTCTCTTTTTTGGCCGTACCGGCTTGGCCGTAGGCCATTACCAAGTGATGGAAACCGAGCTTCGCCGAGGCATGGAAATTTTTGCCGAAGACGTGCGCATGGCGACCGAGATCCGTTGGGGTAGCAATTGGGAGGTAACGCTGAACGTCTCCGGTCCCGACGGCTCGACTCATCCGGTGACCTACGCTTTCGAACCGATCCATGAGGGCTCCCTCACTGGAAGCCTTTACCGAATCCACGAGGGCGCCCGCCGCGAACTATTGGTCCATGATGTCTCCAGCGACTTCACCTTCCAGCGCTACAAGCTGGAACAACCCGGCCACACCGACAACACCGCGGGCAATGATCTGGAAACCAAACAGCTCCAGCTCAACCTCCGCACCCTGCGCGTGACCATGGGTGGTCCAGCCTCGACCCAGGCCGCGATCTCAGCCCGCTACGTCCTGCGCAACAAGCGCGTCAGCCGATGAACCCGTCCGCGTCATCTCCTTTTCGCGAGCGCCGGGGATCGGTCCTTATCATCACCATGCTGCTGATGGCGGTGCTCGCGCTGGTCCTTGGCAGCTACTTCAACCTCAGCCTCACCTCAAGCCAGCAGACCCGCCGCATCTTCGATCGCAACACGGCATTCCACCTTGCGGAAGCCGGCGTCGAGGAGGCGGTTTGGTCCTATAATCAAGTACTCGCCGGAGTACCGGACGGATGGTCGGATTGGAACACCGACGGAGTCGCGGCGTGGCGGAAGTTGACCGATTTCTCCCTCACCCCCGGGTCGTCCGGTTCGGTCAAAGTTTACGCCAGCAACATCACCCCCACCAAAACGAACCAGCCTGTCATCCTCGCCGAATCAACGGTGCAGACCGGCAACACCGCCCCCGTGACCCAGATGATCGAGGTAACCCTCCGTCGTCGCTCGTTCTTTGCCAACGGACTCACCGCGACCCGCAAGCTCCTGTTCCGCGGCAGCCGCACCCTGTTCGACAGCTGGGCGTCGGATCCGGACCAGGATCCCTCCACTGCGCCGGTGGAATACGGCACAGCCATTCGTAGCGATCTCGGCGGCATCGCCACCGGCGCGAGCGATGACAGCGACCTCCTGCTCAGGCATGCGGAAATCCACGGCTTCGTCTCCACCGCCGGTGCCATACCCCATGTGGGCGACGATGGCTTCATCGGTCCCTTCGGCACCGCGCCCGGAGTAGTCGACCCGTCACGTTTCGCCACCGACTTCAACGCCGATTTCCCGGTGATCTCCGCCCCGACCGACACGTCATTCATTTACCCCCTCGGCAGCACCTTGGGACTCGTTGGCCAAGCCACTCGCTGGCACACGCCCTTCATCAAACTCTTCGGCTTTCAAACGCTGACCATACTCGGTCACGTCACTTTGGTTGTCACGGCCCCGCCCGGCACTTCCGCGATCGATATCACCGGCTTCGCTGCAATCCTGATCCCAAAGGGCAGCACGCTCACGATCTATGTTGAAGGAGATGTGAAGATCTCCGGACAAGGCCTCGGCAATGGCAACGTCCAACCCGCCTCATGCAAGATGTGGGGAACCAATATTACCGAGACAGGCCAAGTCATCGGCATCAGGGGACGTGGATCGCTTCGGACGGTGATCTACGCACCCAACGGAGATGTTACGATCAATGGTAACGGCCATGTCATGGGCTCGATCGTCGCCCGCGACATCACCTTCACGGGAAATGCAGCCTTTCACCATGACCTATCCTTGGCCGATCTCACCGACCACGCCCCCTTTGGGGTGAAGGATTGGACACTGGTCAACACTCCCGACGCCCGGGCCGCCAAAGCACCGCTATTGGAAGGCTGGTAACCGTCCGGTTCTGGGGTAATGCACTCAAGAGATAGGCACATTCCGGCCTATTTCGACCAAGCCTGAAACAAGGTCTGTTGGCCCCTAACACATGATCGGGGTCGTGGCGTAGACTGGGCGCATGAGATTTCTGTCGCGTCCACGGATTACCCCCCGATGCGCCGCCAGGCGTAGAGGTGGCTTCACCATGATCGAAGTCACCATAGCCGCCGCGGTGATGGCCTTGGTCATTTCCGGCTCCATTCTCGTGTTGCAATCAGGATTTAAGTCCTTGGACACGGCTCGTAAGACCACCCTCGCCGCCCAGATCATCCAAAGCGAAATGGAGCGTATCCGCATGCTCAGCTGGAGCCGCGTGCAAGACATCACGGCGGAGGAGACGTACCCCAAGATCGATCTCGACACCATCTTCCCTCAAAACACCGCGCTCGAACGCAATGTCCTCGACCAGATGAATCGAGCATTCACCGCAACGCGCACCATCACCCCCCTAGCCGATTTCTCCGGTGATGTCGTCGAAATCACCATCTCGATCAGTTGGACTGGAATTGACGGTATCGCGCACAACCGCAGCAGCACCACCCGGTACTGCAAAGATGGTCTTTATGCTTACTACTATACCATCGCTTCGTAAGCGTTCCCGTTCCCGGGGGTTCACCCTCGCCGAACTACTGGTCGCCACGGCGCTCTCCAGCATCATCCTAGCCGGGGTGTTTTCCGCTGTGCTCATGATCGGCCGCAGCAGCTACCGGCTCGGTCATTACATTGAAATGGAGAAAGAAGCCCGCACCGCTCTTGAGACCCTCGCGGTCGATGCCCGCGTCAGCAAAACCATCACTTGGCACCGCGCATCAGAAACCGCCCTTCCCACCGGCGTCACCCTCGTCTCGCCGGCCAGCGTCTCCATCCGGTACGATTACGACAGCGCTGACGGCACACTCAAGCGCACGGAGGACGGTAAAACCCGCACCCTAGTCTCCGGCATCCAGTCGCTATCCTTCACCGCTTACCAATACGCGGAAGGCCCCGGCATCCAACCGATCGATCCGACCAAGACCAGCACCACCAATCTGAACAACCTTACCAAAATGCTGCAGGTTTCCCTCTCATCCATCCGGAGCCGCACCACCCTCGCCGACGCCACCAATAATGTGGTCTCCGCTCGTTACGTCCTGCGCAACAAGATCCAAACCAACTGAGCCGCCGCCACCATGCACTCCATCACCCGATCCACCCGCACTCGTCGCCTCGCATCCTCCCGCGGCTCCGTGCTCATCGTTGCCCTCCTCTTCAGTCTCGGCATCGCCATCGCCCTCGGCTCCTTCCTTCGCCTCGCCACCGGAGCATCCCAGCTGTCCTACCGCACCCACCACTTGGGAGTCGCCATGAACATCGCCGAGACCGGACTTGAGCAGGCGATGTGGGAAATCAACAACACCCCCCCTACCTGGTCAGGTTGGGACACTCCCCCGAGCGGGCCGTCAACCGCCCGCCGTCGCACGTTCGATCTGGGCACCGTCGAAGGCGGTGCCACCGCCGTCGTCAAAGTCTATGCACAAGACAAGATTGGCTCGGCTTCGGCCTACATCATCTCTCGCTCCATCGTGACCCCGCCACAAGGTGCCGCCATCGAAAAATGGGTGAAGGTCACGCTCGATAACAGATCCTCGTTGGGAATCGGCGGTCTTGGCAAAGATGGCATCACCTCCAGTGGCAATCAAGTGGTCATGGGCAGTTGGAACTCCGACCCCGACAACGACCCGTCCACCCCGCCCGTGCCCTACAGCGATGCCGTGGCAAACGACGAAATGTCGCTGGCCACCACGGCCTTCGACTCAACGCTCAACTCAGGCAATGCCGACATTAACGGCACGGCAGCCGTAGGTGCCAACACCACCGATGCCATCAAGGTCGGGTCGCAAGGCTATATCGGCCCCTTCGGAACCCCGGCAGGCACCAAGGACCCCGACAGCGTAACCGCCAATTTCTCCGCAGACGTCCCGGTCGAAACCGCCCCCGACGGAACCTACACCGACCTCGGCACGATCAACACCGGACTCACGCTGCCACGTCCCGGTGACAGCCCCAATGCCGATGGAGTATATTACTACACAGCCACGGAGATCAATCTGACCGAGAACAGCCTCAACATCTCTCCCGGTTACGAGGTGGTGATGAACATCCCCAAGTCCACCGGCACCGCCATCTCCCTTAGTGGCAACAATGGTGCCATCCAGGTCGAATCAACCATCGTCACCAATGCACTCACGGGTGTGCAGACTTACACCACCTCAA
>JANJTQ010000316.1 GCA_024711005.1 Opitutaceae bacterium
ATACATTTGCCTGCGCGCTTTGCTGGCGGGTGTCGGCTTGTCGATGCCCGATGCCGTGCAACTCGCCCTGAAGCATGAAGACAGTCGGCTCGCAAACGCACCATCAACGGGCATCCCGATCATCCCCCCGTCCAAAGCTTCGTTTATTGAGCAAATCAACCTCATCGCCACGGCGATTCAGAGTATCTCTCTGCGGTTAACCCGTATTGAGGAGGCAACAACCGTTCGCCCTCGTGTCCTCCGGAATTCAAGCGAGGCCGCACGCTACTGCGGCTTCAGCAACACCGAGACATTTCACGTTTGGGCCAATCGGATCGGGTTCGAGATTCCGAAAACCAAAATCAGCAAAACCCAGCGGTTCGCATTTCTAATCAACGAACTCGACGCCGCAATCCTGCGAGACCCCCGAGTCTGTCGAAACCGGCGAAGCATGCCCGGCTAATTTTACTCATGAAGAAACCCACGAGCAGCGAAACCGATGCCGAGAAGGACTTGAAGCGCTACCATGAATTGAAGCGCAAACCGTGGATGCGGTCGATTTGGAGTGCGGGATGTCTCTTCATCATGTTCGCCATACCCGCCAGTCAGGGCATCGGAGTCACCGTGATATTCCTCATCCCCATTTATCCCATCCTCAAAAACCGCTACGACTGGAAACGCGTTCGCCCTGTCGGCGAGCAAGTCAAGCGCGACGCCCAAGCTGCCGCCAAGGCCGCAGAGTTTGCGGAATACCAGCGCCAGAAAGCGCAACGTGGTTACGGCAAAACGACATGAAAGTTCATCCAAAGCCAAACCGCTACGCCGTCATCAACGCGGCGAAGCCCATCAAGCTCGACCGCTGGACCGGCAAGACTTGGGTCAAAGAGGACTTCACGAACATTTGGCGCGAGGCTCCAACCCGCTGAGAAATCTGCCCCCAATCTGCCCCCATCCCTGCCCCCATTGAAGGGATAAAAGGGGCCGAAATGGGGGCAATGGGGGCAGATTTCAATTGAATCATTCAGTCTCGTAAACCGCTCAGCTAACGCAATAAACAAGACCGATAAGGCCGTTACCGCTGGTCCCTTTTAAGTTGTTGGTTCCGGGTTCGAATCCCGGTCGACCCACCACCGGACAGAAAACCTTCGCCTCGCAACGGGGCCCGCGGCTCTGACGAACCGGAATGGAAGGTGTTCAATGGCCTCGCCCGCCGTTTCCCGCGTTTTTACTTTAATGCTTCGTCCGTGGTGAAGGACGCATAAACCACCCCGATGAGATTGTAGCGCGTAACCCGCTCTTCATCGATGACCTCGTTGTTCAATCCCTGGACCTTCCAGCCGCGAGCATCCCGGGCCTGCAATACGTGCACGATGCGTCGGCCGGCCTGGTTGACATACCCCACCTGCATGCCCGCTTTGAGATCCGCATAGTCGATCTTGCTCAACACCAGAACCGTATTTTCGCCGTAAATCGGCCTCATGGAATCCCCGCTGCCAATCACCGTCTCCCGGTCACCTTCCCGGCCGGCCACCTGCTCCGCATCGCGCCAAGCCTGAAGCCGCCCCACATCCGTCGAAGGAGCCGCCTTCGGAGTCGGCGATACCGGTGCCTCGGCGCAACCGGTGAGTCCGGCCAATACCACCCACAATGGCCAGCAACAGTGCAGTGAAGTGCAATTCATCGGAACGTGTATCGGAATTCGCGTATAAAAGCTGTGCGTATCTTACAAAAAGTTGTCGCGTAAGGCTGCGGTGCCTCTTGTTCTGTGACGATGTCGGCCCTCCCCAGCCAAGTTCTCTTATCCCTCTTCGTCCAGCCCGCATGAAAAGACTCGTCATTATTGAAGACCAAACCGCCATCCGTGAAATGTTGGTGGAGATTCTCCGGCTTGATCCCAACTACAAGTTGGTTGGTGAAAGCGGCGACGGCCAAAACGCCCTCAGCCTTTGCCTCGACGTCAAGCCCGACCTTCTGGTCCTCGACGCCAAGTTGCCCGGTCTCAACGGCGTGGATTTGCTCCGCCGCTTGTCCAAACAACTGAAAAACATCCGGGTTCTTGTCTTTTCAGGCCACGAAAATCCCGTGCTCGTCCGCGAAATGCTCGAAGCCGGCGCTCATGGGTTCGTCGAAAAAACCGCGGGGCTTTTCGAATTCAAGAAGGGCCTTGAGACCGTTGCCAATGGCGGAACCTACTTCGGCCCGGCCGTCGCCTCCCTCTTGCGCAATGTCGTCGCCAATCCCGCATCGAGCACCACCGCTGATTTTCTGACGGACCGGGAGCGCGAAATCCTACAGCTCGTTGCCGAGAGCAACAGCACCAAGGAGATCGCGTCCAAGCTCGATATCAGCGTGAAGACGGTGGACAACCACCGCACCAATCTCATGCGCAAACTCAACCTTCATGACGTGGCGAGCCTCACCCGCTACGCGCTTGAGGTCGGATTAATCGAGCCCAAGAAGCCCGTCTGAGCCTGACCGTACACAGCTGCGAGCTCCGCGGCATTTTCAGATTGAGGTGACAGGTAATTCGCGAGCCCCGCGTCTACTTACACTCCCGTGCCTGAGCCAATCGTTCCGCAAGGATGGTCAACAGTCGCGGGTCCTCCGCAATCGGATCCGTCATCCGGATGTGCAGCCCTTCCCGCTCGGCCATCGCGGTTGCGCAGATTGTTGAGATATCCCCGCCCGGTCCGGCGTGCCGTCCGGGCGACAAGAACTGCAACGCGACAACCACTTCGCCCCGATCAAATGGCGGCGTACGCAACACCGTTGCCAAGAGAGGCTCGTTAAAGGCATAGGCGTCGCCTTCGCGGCGTTCCATGGATGCAACCGCCAGCGCTTCGATCTCGCCGCCTAGCAGTGCACGCACCTGCCGACCGAGATGATCGCGCACCGCCGCAACCGCCGCTTGGGGCGAGCCATGATCGACAACGACGACCTTGGGACGGCTCCAGCCCTGCGCGCGTGCGACCGTGCGCACTTGGGCGGCAAGCACCTCGGCCAGACGCCGGTCATCGTCAGCCGGGTCGACCAGCCAGGGGGCGAGCCGCACCTTCGCCCGGGGAAACCGCTGGAGCACGCTCGCCACCCGAGCCGGCACGTAATCGGTCAAGGCCACACTCGGCCCGAAAAACAAGGGCAGCAGCACCGCTTCACCTTCGGGAAACTCCTCGAAATGTGCGACCAACGCGGGCTCCAGAAGTCGAGCCGGCTCCCCGCCCAACGCTTCCGGATCCACATTACTGGAGTGCAACAACGACACCGCCTGGATGGGCAGAGAGGTCCGATCTCCCAGAGCCGCAGCCACCCGGCGCAGGCTCAGGACGGACTCCGCACGCACGGATCCGTTATCGAAGAGAAACCATGCGGAGGAGGTTGAATGAGACATGGTTTTCACGAGCGTCGTTAAATAACTTGCGACCCAATTTGAATGACCGATAAGGTCAAATCACCTCGTACTTTTATCGTTCACCCATGAACCTCTCCACCAAGAAACTTTGCTTTGTAATCCTCGCCGCCGCGGTCGTGCTCAGCGGCTGCTCGAAAAAGCCCAAGCGTCCCGATCCCTCCTCCACCATGATCGGCCCGTCCGGTACCGGCCTCTACGGCGGCAATGTCGATCTCGACCCCTCGCTGCCCACAGGCCTTACACCGCGTGGCACTGGCGACTTCTCCAACGGCGACCGTTCGATTCTTTCACCTGTTTACTTCGATTTCGATCAGTCGGGCATCAAAGCCTCCGAGCGCGCCAAGCTCGACGCCGCCAAGACCTACCTCGATGCCAATCCCGACGCACGCCTTTTGCTCGAAGGCCACTGCGACTGGAAAGGCACCGCCGAATACAACCTCGGTCTCGGCGATCGCCGCGCGAACTCCGCCAAACAATACCTGATCACCACCGGCGTATCGGCCGACAAGCTCGAGGTCCTCTCCAAGGGCGACCTCGATGCGGTTGAGAACGCCGATCCGGACACCCAGGCCAAGGACCGTCGCGTCGACCTCGTGGTTCTTCGGTAAATCCGTCCTTACTTTTCAACTACAAAGCCCCGGAGTGATCCGGGGCTTTTTCGTGTCCGCTTACGAGAAGCATTCGGAGAGTAACTCGGGGCTCCTTGTGTTCAGTATCGATCAAAGCCCTGGACTCGGGACCTCATTTCGCCGCGATCGATTCGATGATACGCTCCGAGGCACGCATGCCTTTTTCCATCACGCCAAGATTAAAACTCTCGTTCGGAGCGTGCAGATTATCTTCGGGGAGAAACAGCCCCATCATGACCGAGTCGAGGCCGGTGACCCGTTTGATGTCGGCAATGATCGGTACGCTCCCTCCTTCGCGCAGGTAGAGCGGAGGCTTGCCGAACACATCTGCGATCACCTTGTCGGCCGCACGGAAGGCCGCCGCCAGCACCGGAGATTGGTCCTTTGGCGTATTCGCGCGGTCCGGTGGCACGACCACGTAGGGCGTCCCTTCGTGCTGCTCGATGATCTGATAAGTCACATCCTTGGGCATCCGCGCGTGAATCGCCGCATGCAGCAGTTCGCGGATCTTGGCCGGCTTCTGATTGGCGACGAGGCGACAGCTGATCTTCACGAAGGCCTTGCTCGGAATAACCGTCTTGCTCCCCTCCCCTTGATAGCCGCCGCCAATCCCGTTGAATTCCAGCGTGGGTAACACGCGCGTGGCCTCGAATGGTGTGTAGCCGGGCGGTGTATGGAAAGCGGGGATACCGAGAAATTTCCGGTACTCCTCCGTGTCGGCGCCCAGTTTGCGGATCTGCTCCCGCTCCCATTCCTCGACCGGCATGACGTCGTCATAAAACCCGTCGATCGCCACGCGGCCGTCCGGAGTGTGCAGCGACGCACATAGCTCCGCCACCGCCTGGATCGGGTTGCGCAACACGCCGCCATGCAAACCCGAGTGCAGGTCCGTCCTGGCCCCGGTCACGACCACATCGCACAACACCAACCCGCGCAGGCCACAGGTGATCACGACCTGATCTTCGCTCGGAAGGCCCGTGTCGGACAAAAAGACGAAGTCCGCCTCCTTCAGGCGCTCGCTATAAGCTTCGAGAAATTTCGGAAAGCTCGGGCTGCCCATCTCCTCCTCGCCTTCGATCATAAACGTGATGCGCAACGGGAGATCGGGCCGGCGCTCCAGCAGCCGGGCCACGGCCGAGATGTGCGTCATCAAGGGCCCCTTGTTATCGGCCGCGCCGCGACCGTAGAGGCGATTACCCCGAATCTCCGGCTCGAAAGCGGGAGACTCCCAGAGGTTGAGCGGATCGGCCGGCTGTACGTCGTAATGCCCGTAGATGATCACGTGCGGCCAGGCGGGATTGTCGCCGCGTGTGGCCAGAATGATCGGATGCAGGTCGGTTTTGACGACCTCCACATTGAACCCGATCGACGCCAGCAAGCCGCTGGTGAAATCGAGCGCGCCCTTCATGCCCGCTTTAAAAGCAGGGTCGGCGGAAACGCTGGGATGACGGATAAACTCCTTCAGCTTTTCAACAGGATCAAACATGCCTGCGACGGTGAAGGAATCGGCAAAGGTGCGCTAGCGGAAAGAATCGAAGATTCGATGATCGGGGGCACGGCAGGGGACGCCCATGCTTCTTCACGCCATCGCGAGCAAGCTCGCTCCCACACAGCCAACCATCACCTGCAAGCAACCCCGACCTGAGCTCCGATCCGACTCGACCGGATCCGCTCACTCCACGGACGTCGCCGGATCGAGGAGGTAAGTGTCGGGTTCGCCAAGGGCACGACGAAGGTTGGCGAGCGCCACATTGTAACTGTAGTTGGCCTGAAGCTGATTATCGCGGGCTTGAGTAAGGGAGACCTGGGCTTGCAACACATCGAGCTGGGTCGCGCTGCCGGCGCTGTAACGCGCATTGGCAAGACGGAGTGACTCTTCGGCCTGGCCCACGACTTTCACCGCGGCTTCCGCCAACTCGGCGGCTTCCTGCAGCGAGGAAAGCGCGCTGCGTACCTCAACCTCCACGGCGAGCGTCTGCTCGTTGAGGAGGAGCTCCGACTGGCGGTATTGGGAACGGGCCTGGGCGACGCGACCCGCCGTGGCGCGTCCGTCAAAGATCGCCCAGCGCGACTCGACGCCCACCGTCCAGCCGTCGCGCGAGTCGTTGAAATCATTCGAACGGTTGTCCTTGTAGAGACCGTAGCTGCCGACGAGGTCGAGTGTGGGCCGGTAGCCGGCGCGGGCGAAGTCGACGTTGCGCTCCTGAGCCTGCACGAGCTTGGCAAAACGAAGGAGTTCGGGGCGGTTGACCCGGGCCAGGTCAAGCGAGGTCTGCAAATCGTAAGAGGTCGGAGTGAACTCCAGCGTGCCGACAAACTCGGGTATCCGGCGGATATTTTCCTGCGTGGTGTTTGTAAAACCGAGCGACTGACGGAGCTGGTCGGTGGACGTACGGAAGCTGTTGCGTGCACGAATGAGCTGGGGCTTGGCGTTGGCCAGTTCGACCTCGGCGCGGAGTACTTCAAAGTTGGATACGCTACCGGCCTCGAAACGATTACGGGCGTTCTGCAACTGCTCTTCCAGGAGCTTCACGTTCTCCTCCTGCACCTTGATTTGTTCGCGGGCGAGAAGGACATTGTAGAAGCGCGTGCGGACTTCGAGCAGCGCGTTGTTGATCACCCCGCGCAGATCGAGGAGCGCGGCTTCACGCAGGACCTTTTGCGCATCGACCGCGGCGTTCACGCCGCCTCCGGCGTAGAGCACCTGGCGGGCCTGAATGGCGATGGTCCAATCCTGGTAGTTCGGCGGCACGGACTGGGAAATCTCCTCGTCGTTGCGCGTGTAGTTGCCCACCGCCGCGACGTTCGGCAAGGCGCGGGCGCGCACCTCGACGATGAGGCCTTCCTGTTCCTTGATGCGTTCGCGGGCCTGGCGGATGGCGAAGTTATTCTCGACCGCGTAGGTGACCGCGGTGCGCAGATCGAGCGTGAGCGGAACATCGGGCATCGGGGCGGGCATCCTTGCCGACAGCGGGGGTTGCTGCTGGGCGAACACCGCCGACGCGGCCAACAAGGCGAGCGAAAGGCTGATCACTGATTTCATAAAGGAAGGAAGAAGGCCAAATATTGATTAATGTGCAACCTGCGGTGCTTGAATGGCGTCGGGGGCCGATTCCGGCTGATTCGCTGCGGTGTTATGCTCGCGTGCGATGAGCATGTAAAAGGCGGGCACCACAAACAGCGTGAAGAACGAGCCGATCGCCATGCCCACGACGAGCACCCAGCCAATGCTGTTACGAGCGGCGGCACCGGGTCCGCTGACGAAGATCAACATCAGGTGACCGAACACGGTGGCGGCGGAGGTCATCAACACCGGGCGTAGCCGGGTGGCGGCGGCGCGGCGGATGGCTTCGCGCTTGGGTGCGCCCTCCTCCTGGAGTTTGTTGGCAAACTCGACGATGAGGATGCCGTTCTTCGCGATCAATCCGACCAGTGTGATGAGGCCGATCTGGGAATAGATGTTGAGCGTCGTTTCCCAGAGGAAGATCGGCAGCATGGCCCCGACCAGCGCAAGCGGCACGGATCCGAGCAGAATGATGAAGGGATCGCGGAAGCTGTTAAACTGCGCGGCGAGCACCAGGAAGATGAGAATCAACGCCAGCACACCGGCCTTCCAAAGCGCCCCACCCTCGTTGCGGAGCTGGCGCGACTGGCCGCCGTAGTCGACCGAGTAGTCAGGCGGGAGAATCTCCTTCGCCTTGGCTTCAAGCTTCGTCAGAGCGGCATCGATGGATGGTCCCACGCCGGTGATCTTCACGGCATTGAGCTGCTGGAATCGGTTCAACGTGCGGGGTTGGACGGTTTCCTTGAGCGTGGCGATGGTGGACAGCGGGATGAGCCGACCGTCCGGACCACGCACATGATAGTCGAGGAGCTGGTCGGCGTTGAGGCGTTCGGAACGCTCGACCTGTGGAATGACACGATAGCTACGCCCATCGTTGACGAAGCGGTTGACGTAGCCGCCGCCGAGAAGCGCACCCAAGTCGTCCGAGATATCGCTGAGGTTGAGTCCCATCGCGGCCACCTTGTCTTTGTCGATCTCGATCTCAACCTGCGGAAGGTCGAACTTAAGATCGCTGTCGGCGAAGTAGAACGTGGGCGCTCCGTTTGGGTCGTTTGCCTCGGTGTTGGCGTAGAGCAAAAGTTGCTGCGCAAACTCGTTCATCTGCTGGTGATCCGCGGTCGAGCGAACAACAAACTCGATCGGAAACTGTCCGCCGGAGGGTAACGGATCGGGCGTGTTCATGATGACGTTGAGGCCTGCGATCTTGGACGCCGGCTCTTGCAGAGAAACTTGAATCTCCTCGGCGGTACGCGAGCGCTCCGACCAAGGTTTGAGAATGGCACCGCCGAATCCAAACGTCGTGCCAGTGAGCTGGAACGAATTCGCATATTCCGGGAAAGATTCGAACATCTCCTGCACCTGCGTGGAGAAAATCAGGTTCTGATCGATGGTCGCA
>JANJTQ010000342.1 GCA_024711005.1 Opitutaceae bacterium
CGCGCTCAAGGCCGCCGCCGTTTGCGGTGGCGCGCACGCCGAACATCGCGGTCAGAAATACGAAGGCGAAGTAGCCGACCGCGATCATGCCGAGGACTGCCAACACAAAGAGGACGACCAGGCGGGTCGTCCTCTTTTTCGCGCGGGCCTGCGCTTCGAAGAAATCCATGTGGAGGAGAAAAGCTGAAGGACTGAAAGGCTGAAGGGCTGAAAAAGTCGGACCTCGGAGCGGCTGGCGGACAGGGATCGGGATTCAGCCCTTCAGCCTTTCAGTCCTTCAGTCTTTTTTAGGAGAACTGGACCTTGGGCGCGTTGCGTTCGGTGGGGTCTTCGATCTTGAAGAGTTCGGCGGGTTGGAAGCCGAAGGCGCCGGCGATCACGACGGTGGGGAAGGTTTCGCGCCGGGTATTATAAGTCATGACACTATCGTTGTAGGCCTGTCGGGCGAAGGAGATTTTGTTTTCGGTCGAAGTGAGCTCCTCGGTGAGCTGCATCATATTCTGGTTGGCCTTGAGATCGGGGTATTGCTCGGAAACGACCATGAGCCGGGAGAGTGCGCCGCCGAGGCCGGCCTCGGCGGACATCAGACCGCGCACGGCGTTTCCGTCGGCGGGATTGGCGGCGGCGGCTTGGGCGGCGGCCGCCGCGATATTGCGGGCCTTGATGACGGCTTCGAGGGTCTCGCGCTCGTGCTTGAGGTAGCCCTTGGCGATCTCGACGAGGTTGGGGATGAGATCGTAGCGGCGCTTCAGTTGAACATCGATCTGGGCGAAGGCGTTTTTGAAGCGGTTGCGAAGCGTGACCAAGCCGTTGTAGACGCCAACGACCCAGAGGCCGATGATCACCACAAAGAGAAACAGCACACCGAGGACGATAAGGACAGGGCTCATGGTTGGAGGTATAAGTGGTTGATGAACGGCGGAAGTATGCGCGGAGGGTGAGACCGCGCGAGTAGGAACTATTTACAACGCGGTTGATTGTTTCCAGCGCGGCGAACAACGTGAAGTCTTCGCATGTCGCTCCGAACCCTGTTTTTTTTGTTGTTGGTCGCCGCAGTTTTTTTGCCGGTGGCGCGCGCCGTGGAACCCTTGATCAAGCCGGCGCCATTGGTGTCTGATGCAGAGGCGTCCGTGTTGCCCGGTGGCGAGTTGCGAACATTCGTCGCGGCGCGACGTGCTCTTGAGTTGGGTTTCCCCTCGGTGGCGGCGGGACTCTACACCCAACTCCTCGGATCGTTGAGCGCGGAAGGTGCCGAGCACGATGTACTGGTGCTGGAGCTCGTGACGGCACGCCTGAATGAAGGGCGCTTCGATGAGGCCGGACGGGCGTTGTCGCTCTATAAGGGAACGCCAACGCCTGCGTTTCAATTGCGGGCGGGGTTGATCGCAGTGCGCGGCGGACGGGTCGACGCGGCGAAAGCGGTGCTGGCGACGACCAAGGCCGAAGAAATCGCACAGGCGGACCGCGGCTGGTGGTATTTCCTGCAAGGGCAGGTATCGGATGCGGTCGGGGATCTCACGAAGGCCCGCGATTTCTACCAAAGTGCGATAGATGTGGCGGCGTCCGATTTGCAGCGTGCACACTTCACGCTGGCGCGGGAACGCGCGCGGCTGAACTTGGGCGATGCGACGGACTCGCAGCTGAATACGTTGCGTCATAACGCCAACCGGTTTCGGGGAAAGGCGGTTGGTCATGCCTACGCCCGGCAATATGCGGTGCTGCTGGCCGCGCGGGGAGGTATTGACGAGGCGGTCGATTTCCTCGGCAAGCAGCTGCAGGCGCTCCCCCAAGGGGAACGTGCGGCGAGGGATGATTTTCGTCTGTTGCTCGGCCTGACGGCCGGTGCTCAACGCGCCGAGGGCCGGAGTGCGCTTGAGGCTTTGGTGACCGGAGCCGGCGACCCGACGTTGCAACGGGTGGCGTTGCAGTTGCTCGCGCGCGACGCGGCGGACGCGGCGTTCTTTGCGAAGCTCAATGGGTGGATCACGGCTTCACCCGCGCATCCTATCCTGGCCGATTTGTTGTTGGTGCGGGCCCAGTTGGGGCTGACGGAAAAAAGCATTCTGATTTTGGAAAAGCCGGGCGCGCAGGAACTCGCTGCGCAGGCGAACCAAGCGCAGGCCGAGGTGGATGCGAAGGCCTTGCTGGCGAAGTTTCCCGGATCCGAACTCAAGCCGGCCGCGCTCGGCCTTTTGGCGGATCTATCATGGGAGCAGCGTCGGTATCGCACGGCGGCGGATTATGCAGCTCAGGCCCGGGCGGAGCTGCCCCCGGGAGACGTCCGTGCATCACTGGGCGTGATGGTGGCGGAGGCATATTTCCGAGCCGGCGACCCTGCCTCCGCGGACGGGGCGTATGCCATGGCCTTGAACGAAGTTCCGGCTGGGGTGTCGCCTGGCGCGTTGATGGAACAACGCGTGTTGTCAAAGGTTCTGGCGGGCCGGTTGGACGAGGCGGCGACACTCCTTGATCTGTTTGCGACCGACGAACGTCTGGGAGCTGTTCAGCGCTGGCAGGCCGAGTGGACGCTTGCCTCCGCCCTGCAAGTGGCCGGTCGAGAAATCGAAGCCTATGCGCGGGTGAATCGGTTGATGGCGGCCGCCAACGGTAGTGCCGCCGAAGGCGGACTGCCGCCTGCGTTGCGGGCGCGCATGGCGTGGTTGCAGGCGCGACTTTCGCTGGAGGCCGATGAGCCGCGGAAAACCTTGGAGCTGGCCGCGACCCTGCCGGCGCTCCTGGACGGACTGGACCCGAAACTGCGCGCCGAGGCTCAGGCGAGTGCGCGATTGTTGCAGGCGAAGGCGCGCTTCCGGCTCAACGAACCGGAGGAGGCGTTGAAGATTCTGGCAGTCCTGCGCGCCGACTTTCCGCAGGCGGACGCCGCGGTGTATTCCTACATCGACGAGGCCGATTATTACGCGGAGAACAATCGCTTCGTCGATGCGCAGGACCGGCTCACCAAGCTGGCCGAGGATTTCAAGCAGCACGCCTATGCGCCCTATGCGCTGTATCGCGCGGCGCTCAACGCGGAGCAGCGTGGGGAGGATCGGTATTATGAAGAGGCCTACGGCATCCTTGAGAAGCTGGTTAACACCTATGACAAGGACGAGATGGTGTTCTACGCGCGCCTCAAGCAAGGGGACCTTGCCCGTCGGCTGAACGACTTTCCCCGTGCCCGGCTGACCTACGAGTATTTAATTAACAACTACAACTCCGCGCAGCAACCAGGCGTGCTTTCGGCCGAACTCGCGCTGGCGGCCTGCCATCGGGCGCAAATCACCCCGACCGACGTGTCTCACTATGAGAGCGCGCTTACGATCCTGGAGCGGCTGCAGGATCTGCCGATCGCCCCGGTCGACCTGCGGATCGAGGCGGGTTTCCAACTGGGCGATCTGTTGGCGACCAACGGAAAGCCCGCGGATCTTGTGCGTGCGGAGGCCGTATGGTGGACACTGGTCACGACCTATCTCCCGGACGACGCGCAGGCGGCAAATCTTGGGCCGAAGGGACGTTATTGGATTGCGCGCGCGCTGTTGCGGTTGGGTGACCTGCGTCGCGATCGCGGCGATCTGGAGGAGGCGCGCAACGCCTACGAGTTTGTTCTTCGCAAGAACCTGCCTTTCACCACGCTCGCGCGTGAGCTGTTCATGCGCGTGGGAGGGAAACCGCAACCCTGATGAGTCCTTGGAATTAACGAGTGAACTCACTCCCGAGCATTCCCTTGATCCCTTTCGACTGACACACACCTTTTTTGCCCATGCCATCCGATCCCAGTATTCTGACCCGCGGCGGCCCCATGATGTGGGTGCTGTTGTTTATGGCGGTCATCGCTCTTGTGCTTTTTATCGAACGCACATTTTACCTCCATCGCGGACAGATCAAATCCACGACTTTTGTGGACGGAATCAAAAATACGCTGGCGAAGCGGCGCATCGTCGAGGCACTCACGCTATGCGAGGAGACGCCCGGACCCGTGGCGGCTGTGGTGAAGGCGGCGTTGATTCACGCCCATGACGACGAGACGCGCATGCGTTACGCGGTACAGGAAGCCGCAGTGGTTGAGTTGCCCTCACTCGAGCGCCGACTTGGGTCGATCGCCGCCATCGCGCAGATTGCTCCGATGGTCGGTCTGCTTGGGACCGTGCTGGGTATGGCGACCACGTTTCACGAGTTCATGAAGGGCGGTCAATATGCGACCGCGCACGCGCTCTCTGGCGGAATGTGGGAGGCGTTGCTCGCCACGGCGGGAAGTCTGGTGCTCGCGATCCCGGCACACCTTGCCTACCATTTTCTTCATGGCCGGGTGCGTTCGCTCGTGCGTGACATCGAGTGGGCGGGCAACGAGATCATGCGCTATCTGCTGATCGACTATCGCAAAAACGAAGCCACCGCCGAGACGGGGATACCCGTCGTTGAATCATGATTACACGTCCGCTCGATCTTTCGTCGCGGCTCAAGCCGCCGCCTCGCGGCTTCGAAAGCCTGTTTTACGTGAATGGCGGGCTGATCGTGTTGTTTTTTGTTTTGTTTGGTTCGCGATTCGTACTGTCGCCCGGCTTGGGCGTGGACTTCGACGTGCCTGTGATGCCCGGCGCGCTGGAAGGGGCGATCGCCACGGATGTGGTGGTCGCGATCAAGGGGGCGGACATGGCGTTCGTGGAAGGAGCCAAAGTGAACTTTGCCGGCCTGCGCCAATACCTCGTCGAACGCACTCAAGGCCGTACCGGAATGCGGTTGCTGGTCCAAGCTGATGCCGCGCTTACGACCCGTGAGCTCATGGAGGTCTACGATATGGCTCGCGCCGCCGGATTTGCCTCGGTGCAGATTGCCGCGGAGCCCGCGCCCTGATTCGCATGGCCGTAAAACAGAGGTTTCCTTGGGTTCCCGTGAGCGCCGTCGTGGCGGTCGGGGTGGTTGCTGCGGTCGCATGGCTGCAAGTACCCGGGAACGAGGGGAGTCCGTCGACGTCGGCTACGTTGCCTTCGCTGGTGCTTAACCGCATCGACTCGGTGTTGGCAAAGGAGCTGCTGGCCGAAAAATTGGCGGCCTACGACCCGGCGCCCCTGTTCATCCCCTCTCCGATGAACAGCAACGAGCCGCCGCTTCCCGACAGCGCTCGATCCGGTGCGGGCGGTCCCTTTGTGCCGGTGCCTCCGGAGCTGACGAAAACGGGGCCCGTTAAGTTCTTGCCGCCGGTACCGCTTCCTCAAGACCCGGTGGCCGGATTGCGACTGACCGAAGGGGAGCGCGATCCCCTGGCGCTAAGACGCAGCGACACCGTCGGGGAGCCGCTGAAAGCGCGTTTGGGCCAAGTTCAGGCCGTAAGAGCGGAGGATGGGCGAGTGGTGTTGACGCTGGAGCTCTCCTCTTCCGCGGGATTACCTCAAGGGGATTGGCAGCCGCTGGAACTGATGGGTGCCGTGACGCGCGCGGGACTCGCGGGGAGGCTTGTGGTTACGAGCAGCTCGGGCTCGGCCGAAATTGATGAATATTTTCGTTCCCATCTGGAGGAAAACGTGCGCATTGGTCGGCGTTTGTCGGAGGGATTCTACGCGTTTCGGGTGGGGCCGTAATGCCTCGCTAAAAAAAGCCAAGATTGCAGTTGACGGCCTAAATACCGCTCGCCACGGTCACCGTTCCTTTTCTCGTTTTTTGACCATTTCCTAGTTATGCCCAGATAGCTCAGTTGGCAGAGCACGTCCTTGGTAAGGACGAGGTCGTCGGTTCGAATCCGATTCTGGGCTCCAGGTCTCAAACGTTAGAAGTCATTTTCGACAGGACACTTAAATTCATCACATTTCACCATGGCTAAAGGCACATTCGAACGCACCAAACCCCACGTTAACGTCGGCACCATCGGCCACGTTGACCACGGGAAAACCACCACGACGACCGCCATCCTTGCCGTCCAGGCGCGCAAGGGGCTCGCCGAGGTCAAGACCTATGCGGATATCGCAAAGGGCGGCACCGTCCGTGACGCGTCCAAGATCGTTACGATCTCGGTCGCCCACGTTGAGTATCAGACCGAAAAGCGCCACTATGCGCACGTCGATTGCCCCGGCCACGCCGACTTCGTCAAGAACATGATCACGGGCGCCGCCCAGATGGACGGCGCGATCCTCGTTGTCTCCGCCGCTGACGGCCCGATGCCGCAGACCCGCGAGCACATCCTCCTGGCCCGTCAGGTGGGCGTTCCGAAGATCGTTGTCTGGCTCAATAAGGTTGACCTCATCGATGACGCCGAGCTCCTCGACCTCGTCGAGATGGAAATCCGCGAGCTGCTCTCCAAGTACC
Organism: Opitutaceae bacterium; assembly: GCA_024711005.1. Lineage (GTDB taxonomy): Bacteria > Verrucomicrobiota > Verrucomicrobiia > Opitutales > Opitutaceae > Rariglobus. Next base: position 6,295 of record JANJTQ010000342.1, read on the forward strand.
AGTTCGACGGCGACAACACCACGATCGTCCGTGGTTCCGCCACCGCCGCCCTCGAGGACAAGCCCGAGGGTAATGCCGCCATCACCGCCCTGATGGACGCCATCGACAACGACATTCCCGAGCCCCAGCGCGAGAACGACAAGCCCTTCCTGATGTCTGTTGAAGACGTCTTCTCGATCACCGGCCGCGGCACCGTTGCCACCGGTCGTATCGAGCGCGGCGTGATCAAGGTCAACGATCCTGTTGAAATCGTCGGCCTTAAGGACACCACCACTTCCGTGGTCACCGGTATCGAAATGTTCCGCAAACTCCTCGACTCCGGTCAGGCTGGCGACAACGTCGGTATCCTCCTCCGCGGTATCGACAAGGACTCCATCGAGCGTGGTCAGGTGCTCGCCGCTCCGAAGTCCATCACTCCGCACAAGAAGGCCAAGGCCGAGATCTATGTTCTCTCCAAGGAAGAGGGCGGCCGTCACACGCCGTTCTTCAATGGTTACCGTCCGCAGTTCTACTTCCGCACCACGGACGTGACGGGCATCGTCAATCTTCCTGCCGGCGTTGAAATGATCATGCCCGGCGACAACATCTCCGTTGAGATCGACCTGATCGTTCCGATCGCCATGGAAACGACCCAGCGCTTCGCCATCCGCGAAGGCGGCCGCACCATCGGCGCCGGTCGTATCACCGAGATCATCGAATAAGATTCTCGTAACTGTTTGGAAACGCCCGCCGAGGCCTCGTAAAAGGGGCCTCGGCTGCGTCGTCTAAAAATCAACCCACAGGCGTGTAGCTCAATTGGTAGAGTAGCGGTCTCCAAAACCGTTGGTTGGGGGTTCGATTCCCTCCGCGCCTGCCACTTTTTCAAATGAAGAACCCGTTTCGCAGCACCCGCATTTTCTTCGGTGAGATGGTCGATGAGCTCAAGAAAGCGACTTGGCCGACTAAAACCGAGCTGCGCGATTCAACCATCGTGGTCATCGTGGCCGTGGTGATTCTCGGCGTGTTCACCAGCATCAGCGACTTCGCCCTGTATCAGGTCGTCGATCTTTTCACTTCTTGGGTTAGCTAACCCTGCTTTTTCCGCTTTTTTTGTCGCCCATGTCCACTGAAACGACCGTGCCTGCAGACGCCCAATGGTTTGCCCTCCACACCCTCTCCGGCCAGGAGAACAAGGTGAAGGCCTACATTGAGAAGTTCAAAAAGGCCGAGGAACTCGACGACTACATCTTCGATGTTCTCCTGCCGACCGAAGTCGTCTCCGAGGTGAAGGGTGGCAAAAAGACCACCAAGACCCGCAAACTCTATCCGGGTTATGTGTTCATTCAGATGCGTCTCTTCGAGAACGGGCATCTGATCAACAAGCCTTGGTACTTCGTGAAGGAAGTCGCTGGCGTCATCAGTTTCGTCGGCGGTGAAAAACCGGCCGCCCTCCGTCAGGCGGAAGTCGATGAAATCAAGGCTCGTATTGCCGAGGCCAATGGCAAGGAAGTGCCCAAGGTCTCTTACGAACTCGGCGAGGAAGTCAAAATCACCGACGGAGCCTTCGCCAACCTCACCGGCCGGATCGACGAGATCGATCCTTCCCGGGGCAAGCTCAAGATTTCCGTCTCCATTTTCGGCCGGTTTACCCCGGTCGAGCTCGAATACTGGCAGGTGCAACGTCTCACCGAGTGAGCCGACGCCCTCTTTGACACCGCCGACGTTCAGCAAAACACACGTCACTAAACACCCGCCAACTCACTTACTCACATGGCCAAGAAGATCCAAGGTTACATCCGCCTCCAATTGCCTGCCGGTGCCGCCAATCCCGCGCCCCCCGTCGGTCCCGCGCTCGGCGCCCAAGGCGTCAACATCATGGCGTTCTGCAAAGAATTCAACGCCAAGACCAAGGACCAGAACGGCATGATTCTGCCGGTGGTTATCACGGTCTACTCCGACAAGAGCTTCACCTTCATCCTCAAGTCGCCCCCGGCGTCGGTCCTCCTCAAAAAGGCCGCCAATATCGCCTCCGGTTCCGCCAAGCCCAACCAAGACAAGGTTGGCAAGGTCACCACCAAGCAGCTCGCCGAAATCTGGAAGATCAAGAAGGCCGATATGAACGCCAACGACGAGGCCGCTGGTATCAAGATCATCGCCGGCACCGCCCGTAACATGGGCATCGAGGTCGTCGACTAATTTCCGTCCGAGAACATCAACCACTCAACGCGGGAGTCCTTCCAAGGACGTTCGCACCGCAAGGAGTAACAATGCCCGAAAAACAAAGCAAACGCTACATTAGCGCCGTCAAGAGCGCCGACCTCACTAAGGGTTATCCACTGGCTGAAGCCGTGGAAGTCCTTTCCAAATTCCCCAAGGCCAAGTTCGACGAAACCGTCGAACTCTCCGTCCGCCTTGGGGTGGATGCCACGCAAGGCGACCAAATGGTGCGCGGCACGACCCCGCTGCCTAACGGCTCCGGTAAGAAGGTTCGCGTCATCGTCTTCACCGATGCCCCTGAGGTCGCCCTCAAGGCCGGTGCCGACGAAGCCGGCCTCGCCGAGCTGATGAAGAAGGTCAGCGAAGGCTGGTTGGACTTCGACGTCGCTGTTGCGACGACTGAAGCGATGAAACAGGTCCGCACGCTTGCCCGCGTCCTCGGCCCCAAGGGCCTCATGCCCAACCCGAAGTCTGGCACCGTGACCGACGACATTCCTTCCGCCATCAAGGCGGTAAAGGCCGGTCGCGTGGAGTTCAAGATGGACAAGGCCGCCAACATCGGTGTCGGCATCGGCAAGCGCTCCTTTACGAGCGCCCAGATCATCGAGAACGCCCAAGCCGTCCTTGAGGCGATCAGCAAGGCTAAGCCGGCCTCCTTCAAGGGCAACTACATCAAGTCCGTCGGTCTCTCATCCTCGATGAGCCCTGGCGTGCGCGTTGCCTCCACCGAATACAGCAAATTCTAATCGGAACCCTACCATGAGAGCCGAAAAACAATATTTGATCAGCGAAGTCGAGTCGCACCTCAAGAAGTCCGACTACGTCATTCTTGCTAATTTCTCGAAGGTGACCGTGTCCGATGTGGCTGAGCTTCGTGCCAGTCTCGCCGCCGAGAAGGCCGAATTCCACGTCGTGAAGAACAGCTCCCTCCGCGTGGCCGCCAAGGCCCTCGGCCTGCCCGAGTTCGATGCAGCCTCGCTGGCCGGTCCCACGGCCATCCTCGTCGGCGGAAAGAACCCGGCCGGTGTCGCGAAAATCCTCAAGACGTTCTTCGACAAGAAGCAGAAACTCGAAGTGAAGGTGGGTGTGTTGGAGAAAAAGATTTTCTCCGCGCAAGAGCTCGCCGTCATCGCCGATCTGCCTCCCTTCGACGTGCTTCGTTCGCAGTTCCTCAGCCTTCTCACGAGCAACGCCGCGGCCTTCGTTCGCGTCCTTGACGCCAAGGTTAAAAAAGAACAACCCGCCGCCTAACCCATACTCCATCATTTTGAGAAGGCACCGGTTTCAATCGGTGCCTTCGAAAAGCCCAAAAATCCACAGGAGCAGGCTAGGGGATACGTCTCTTAAACGCGTTTCATTCCCGAAACCGCTAGTTTCTCCAGGAAGTTAATATCATGAGCAACATCACCAAAGACCAAGTTATCGAGTGGCTCTCCGCCCAGCCCGTTCTCGAGCTCGCCGCCCTCGTTAAAGACCTCGAAGGCAAGTGGGGCGTTTCCGCCGCCGCCGCCGTCGCCGCCGCTCCTGCGGGCGGAGCCGCCGCCGCTGCTCCAGCCGAGGAGAAGACCGAGTTCGACGTCATCCTCGCCGAGGCTGGTGCGAACAAGATTGGCGTCATCAAGGAAGTCCGCGCAATCACCGGCCTGGGCCTCAAGGAAGCCAAGGATCTCGTCGAAGGCGCCCCGAAGCCCATCAAGGAAGCCGCTTCGAAGGCCGACGCCGAAGAGATCAAGAAAAAGCTCGAGGCCGCTGGCGCCAAGGTCGAACTCAAGTAACCACTTGGCGTTCAACGACGCATATTGTCTTCAGTTTTCGGGACAGGCCGTGCTTCGCCGCGGCCTGTCCTTTGCCTTTTTTTCGTTACGTTCTTTGTTTCTGCTTCTTGCCACCCCCTTTCGGGCGGTGTGCGCCTGATATTATCGCGCCCCACTGCGCGATTTTTCCGTCTCTTCTTTCTATCTAACCGGGATCACCCATGGCCGTTCGCAATCAATCCGACCGCATCAACTTCGGCAAACTCCGTGAAGTCATTGTTCCGCCGAACCTGATCGAAATCCAGATCACGTCTTATCTCGATTTCCTCCAAAAGGGCATCCCCGAGAAACAGCGCAAGCCCCAGGGCCTTGAAGCTGTTTTCCGCGAGGTCTTCCCGATCGAGTCCTATGACGGCCGCCTCGTCCTCGAATACGTTTCCTACACCCTCGGCGACTCCAAGAGCTCCGAAATCGAGTGTATTCGCGAGGGCATTACCTATTCGGTTCCCCTCTACGTGAAGCTCCGCCTTCGCGAGGAAGATTTCATCAAGGACGAGGAAATTTACATGGGAGAGATTCCCATGGTGACGGAGCGAGGCTCCTTCATCATCAACGGTGCCGAGCGCGTCGTGGTCTCCCAGTTGCACCGTTCCCCCGGCATCGCCTTCGAGGTCACGCCCCACGCCAACGGCAAGCCGCTTCACTCCTTCCGCATCATTCCCGACCGCGGTACATGGCTTGAGGTTCAGTTCGACAACAACGATCTCCTCTACGTCTATCTCGACCGCCGTCGCCGCCGCCGCAAGTTCCTCATCACGACCTTGCTCCGCGCCATCGGTTACAGCTCCGACATCGATATCCTGAATCTCTTCTACGAGATCAAGGACATCAAGATCGCCAAGGCTCTCGACCTCGAAAACGTCTCCACGCTGGTCCTCGTCGAGGACGCGATCGATGCCCAGAAGGGCGTCGTTCTGGCCCGCGCCTTCGAGCCGCTCACCAAGCAGATCGTGCGCACCTTCGAGAAACACGACATTGCCAGTATCCGCGTTATCGATACGGCGTCCGACGAGGGTGCGATCATCCGCGCCCTCAAGAAGGATCCGACCCGCAACGAGGAAGAAGCCCTGAAGGAAATTTACAAGCGCCTCCGTCCGGGCGAGCCCCCGACCACCGCCAACGCCAAGGCCCTGCTCAAGCGTTTGTTTTTCGATCCGAAGCGCTACGATCTCGGCCGCGTCGGTCGCTACAAGATCAACCAAAAGCTCGGCCTCAAGGTTGACCTTGATCAACGTATTCTCGAGTCCGGCGATGTGACCGCCGCCACCAAGTACCTCGTTCGCCTCAAGCGCGGCGAGGGTGTCGTCGACGATATTGATCACCTCGGTTCCCGCCGCGTCCGCACCGTCGGCGAACTCCTCGCCAACCAGTGCCGCGTCGGTCTTTCCCGCACGGAGCGTCTCGTTCGCGAGCGCATGACCATGTACGACCAGAGCGTCGATTCGATCACGCCCCAGAAGCTGATCAACCCGAAGGCGCTCACGACGGTCATTCGTGATTTCTTCGCCCGTTCGCAGCTGTCGCAGTTCATGGATCAGATCAACCCGCTCGCCGAGGTCACGCACAAGCGTCGTCTCTCCGCCCTCGGGCCTGGTGGTCTCAACCGCGAACGCGCCGGTTTCGAAGTGCGTGACGTTCATCCGTCCCACTACGGCCGCATCTGCCCGATCGAAACGCCCGAAGGTCCGAACATCGGTTTGATCAACTCGCTCTCGACATATGCTCGCGTAAACGAATTCGGTTTCATCGAGACGCCCTACCGCCAGGTCAAGGACGGCAAGGTAACCGATAAGATCGACTACCTCACCGCCGACCAGGAAGAAGCCAAGGTCATCGCGCAGGCCAACTCCGAGCTCGACGAGAAGAACCACTTCGTTGGCAAGGTCACCGTCCGTCAGGACGGCGAGTTCCTCGAAGTTGCCGCCGACGAGGTTCACTACATGGACGTCTCGCCGAAGCAGGTCATCTCGATCGCCGCCGGTATGATTCCGTTCCTTGAGCACGACGACGCCAATCGCGCGCTGATGGGTGCGAACATGCAACGTCAAGGCGTGCCTCTCCTCCAGGCCGAGTCGCCGTATGTCGGCACCGGTATCGAAGAGCGCGTTGCCCGTGACTCCAAGATCGTCGTTGTCGCCGAGGATTCCGGTATCGTCGCTTACGCCGATGCCAAGATGGTTGTCGTCACCAAGGACGGCGAACTTCCCCGTAACTTCGAGAAGAGCCCCAAGAGCGACCCGAAGAATGGCGTGGCTGTTTACGAGCTCCGCAAGTTCATGCGCTCGAACGCCGGCACCTGCTTCAACCAGAAGCCGATCGTCGACAAGGGACAGAAGATCAAAGCCGGCGATATCATCGCCGACGGCCCTTCCACCGAGAAGGGAGAGATGGCCCTCGGCCGCAACGTGCTCGTCGCGTTCATGCCTTGGAACGGTTACAACTTCGAAGACGCGATTCTGATCTCCGAGAAGGTCCTCAAGGAGGACATCTTCACCTCGATCCACATTCAAGAATTCGAGGTCACCGCCCGTGATACCAAGCTCGGGCCGGAGGAAATTACCCGTGATATTCCGAACGTCGGTGAAGAGGCCCTCAAGAACCTCGACCACAACGGCGTCATCCGTGTCGGTGCCGAAGTGAAGCCCGGCGACATCCTCGTCGGCAAAATCACACCCAAGTCCGAAACCGAACTCGCTCCGGAAGAGAAACTCCTCCGCGCGATCTTCGGCGAAAAGGCCGCCGACGTGAAGGATACCTCCCTCGTCGTCCCCTCCGGCGTCGCCGGCATCATCATGGACGTGAAGGTTTCCAGCCGCGTCGATTTCGAGAAGGAGAAACTCTCTCCCTCCGACCGCCGCCGCCAGACCAAGCAGATCCAGGAAGATTACAAGACGCAGATGGACAAGTTGCGCGAAGGCCTCACCGAGGCCCTCTCCAACATCCTCCTCGGCGAAAAGATCCCGCTCGACGTTATCAACGGCGAGACGAACGAGATCATCATCCCCGCCAACCGGAAGATCACCAAGACGCTCCTTCGCAAGCTCGCCGCCGTCTCTAAACACGTCGAGATCGACCCGTCCCCGGTTCGCATCAAGATCATGGAGATCATCGGCTCCTATCAGTCGAAGTTCGACGAGCTGGAAACCGATCGCGAACGCAAGATCAACAGCATCGAAGCCGGTGAAGACAACGGCAACGGCGCGATCAAGCAGGTCAAAGTATACATCGCCACGAAGCACAAGCTCGAGGTCGGTGACAAGATGGCCGGTCGTCACGGTAACAAGGGTGTCGTCGCCAAGATCGTTCCCCAGGAAGACATGCCGTTCCTCCCGGACGGCACCCCGGTCGAAATCTGCTTGAACCCCCTCGGCGTGCCTTCGCGCATGAACGTCGGTCAGGTGCTTGAAACCCACCTCGGTTGGGCCTGCTCCAAACTCGGTATCAAGGTCGCCACCCCGGTGTTCGACGGTATCCCCGAAAAGAAGGTCCGCGAATACCTCAAGGACGCCGGCCTGCCCACCACGGGCAAGAGTGTGCTCTTTGACGGTCGCACCGGCGAGAAGATCGATCAGCAGGTCGTGGTCGGCTACATCTACATGATGAAGCTGAACCATCTTGTGTCCCATAAGATCCACGCCCGTGCGGTCGGTCCTTACTCCCTCGTCACGCAGCAGCCCTTGGGCGGCAAAGCCCAATACGGCGGCCAGCGCTTCGGCGAAATGGAGGTTTGGGCGCTCGAAGCTTACGGCGCGGCGCACACGCTCCAGGAGCTCCTCACCGTCAAGTCCGACGACGTGCAGGGCCGCACCAAGATCTACGAGTCGCTCGTCAAGGGTGACAACACGCTGGTCGCGGGCACGCCCGAGTCCTTCAATGTGTTGATCAAGGAAATCCAGTCCCTCGGTCTGGATATCAAGCTCAACAAGCGCGACGCCCTCGGCGGTCTCACCGCCTGATCCGGTTCACGTCACCATTTAACGAATACACAGGGAATTAACTCAAAATGAGCATTCAACCCAACGAAGTTGCCGCCGGCGCCCGCGAGGAGACTCGCGCCGCTCTCGGTCTGGAAGAGAGCCCGTTCGACTGCGTCTCCATCACCGTATCCTCTCCGGAGACGATCCGCGCTTGGTCCAAGGGCGAGGTCAAGAACCCCGAGACGATCAACTTCCGGACCTTCAAGCCCGAGCCGGGTGGTCTTTTCTGCCAAAAGATCTTCGGACCGGTGCGTGACTACGAGTGTGCCTGCGGAAAATACAAGCGCATCAAATACAAGGACGTCGTCTGCGATCGTTGCGGCGTCGAAGTGACCATCTCCCGCGTTCGTCGCGAGCGCATGGGCCACATCGAGCTCGCGGTGCCCGTCGCGCACATCTGGTTCCTTAAGTCGATGCCCTCCCGCCTCGGCCTTCTCTTGGACATGACCGCCCGTTCGCTTGAGCGCGTGATCTACTATGAGAACTACATGGTCGTCGATCCGGGCAAGACCCCGCTCGAACTGAAGCAGCTCCTCACCGACACCGAGTATCGTCAGGCCCTCGACGAATACGGTGACGACTCCTTCGTCGCCAAGATGGGTGCCGAGGCCGTTCGCGATTGTCTCGTCAAGACCGACATGGAAGCGACCGTCGCCGAGCTCCAGGAGCAGATGCGCGCCACCAAGTCCAAGCAAATCAAGAAGAAGCTCTCCAAGCGTCTCAAGGTCATCCAAGGCTTCATCCACTCCAATTCCCGTCCCGAGTGGATGGTCTTGGAAGTGCTGCCCGTCATCCCGCCCGACCTCCGTCCTCTCGTTCCGCTTGAAGGTGGCCGCTTCGCGACGTCCGACCTGAACGATCTCTACCGCCGCGTCATCAACCGCAACAATCGTCTGCGGAATCTGATGCAGCTCAAGACGCCCGACGTTATCATCCATAACGAAAAGCGCATGCTCCAAGAGGCCGTTGATGCCCTCTTCGACAACGGTCGCCACGGCCGTCCTGTAACCGGCGCCGGAAACCGCCCTTTGAAGTCCCTTTCGGACATGCTCAAGGGCAAGCAGGGTCGTTTCCGTCAGAACTTGCTCGGCAAGCGCGTGGACTACTCCGGTCGTTCCGTCATCGTCATCGGTCCCGAGCTCAAGCTCAACCAATGCGGTCTGCCCAAGAAGATGGCGCTGGTTCTCTTCGAACCGTTCATCATCCGCCGCCTCAAGGAACTCGGCTTCGTGCACACCGTCCGCGGTGCCCGCAAGATGATCGAGAAGAAGTCTCCCGAGGTTTGGGATATCTTGGAAGAAGTGACCAAGGGCCACCCGGTTCTTCTGAATCGCGCGCCGACCCTTCACCGTCTCTCCATCCAGGCGTTTGAACCCGTCCTTATCGAGGGCGAGGCGATCCGCGTTCACCCGCTCGTCTGTACCGCTTACAACGCGGACTTCGATGGTGACCAGATGGCTGTGCACGTGCCGCTCTCCCTCGAGGCAGTCATGGAGTGCAAACTCCTCATGATGGCGACGAACAACATCTTCTCGCCGTCCTCCGGCAAGCCGATCCTCACGCCTTCGCAGGACATCGTCCTCGGTGCGTACTACCTGACCATCGAGCCGCGCACCAAGCCCGCCAAGGACACGCATGTTCCGCTGCTCTCCGGCCTCCAGGAAGTTCTCTTCGTCAAGGCCGACGGTGCGCTCAAGATGCACGATTGGGTCGAGGTTCCCAATCCGGACTTCGGACGAGAAACCGTGTTCGGCAACTCCGAGAAACGCACCCTCCGCACGACCGTTGGTCGCGTGATCTTCAACCAGATCTGGCCCGAAGGCCTCGGCTTTGTGAACTTCCCTGTTCCCAAGGGCAAGCTGGGCGACCTCATCCTGAATACCTACAAGGTGGCTGGCGATGCCACCACCGTGGTCACGCTCGACAAGCTTAAGGAGCTCGGCTTCCAGACCGCCATGCAGGCCGGTATCTCCATCGGTATCGACGATATGATCATCCCCGAGGACAAGAAGGAGATCGTGTCCGACTCGCGGAAGAAGATCGTCGAAGTCGAAGCCCAATTCAACAAGGGTATCATCACCGACGGCGAGCGCTACAACAAGGTCGTCGATATTTGGACTGGCGCCACAGACAAGATCGCCAAGGCCGTATTCGCCAAGCTGGAGAACAACGATGGCAAGACCGAGGTTAACCCGGTTTACATCATGATGGACTCCGGCGCCCGCGGTAACAAGCAGCAGGTTCGCCAGCTGTGCGGCACCCGCGGCTTGATGGCCAAGCCTTCCGGCGAAATCATCGAACGTCCGATTCTGTCGTCCTTCCGCGAAGGTCTGACCGTTCTCGAATACTTCATCTCGACCCACGGTGCCCGCAAGGGTCTCGCCGACACCGCGCTTAAGACCGCCGACGCCGGCTATCTCACCCGTAAGCTGTGCGACGTCGCCATGGACGTGATCATCTCCGAAGAAGACACCGGCAGCCGTGATGGCATCTGGAAGAAGTCCATCTTCGAAGGTGACGACGAAATCATCAACCTCCGCGAACGTATCGTGGGCCGCTGCTCGTCCGACGACATCTACAACCCGCTCAATCCCTCCGAGCTGTTGGTCGCCTCCGGTGATCTCATCAGCGAAGAAATGTCGGCGAAGATCGTCGAATGCGGCATCGAGCGCGTGAAGATCATGTCCCCGCTCACCTCGATCAGCCCCAACGGCATCGATGCGAAGAGCTATGGCATCCACCCCGCGACCAACCGTCTCGCCAAGCAGGGTGACTCCGTCGGCATCATCGCCGCCCAGTCCATCGGCGAGCCTGGCACGCAGCTCACGATGCGCACGTTCCACATCGGTGGCGTCGCCTCCGGCGGATTCAAAACGCCCGAAATCCGCGTCCGCAGCTCCGGCACCGTTCGCTACAAGGGCCTCCGTCTCGTGGAAACAGCCGACGGCGCCGCCATCGTGCTCAACAAGACAGGCACCATCCAGATCGTGGACGCCGATGATCGCGAGCTCGAGACGTACAACATCGTGGTCGGCTCCTTCCTCCATGTCGGCGATGGCGCCAAGATCGAGAAGGGCGCCGTGCTCGCCCAGTGGGATCCCTACAACATCCCCGTGCTCTCCGAAAAGGGCGGTACGCTCGGATTCAAGGACATGATCCCCGGTGTCACCGTGAAGCGCGAACTCGACGAATCGTCGGGCCGCATCGCCACCGTCGTCATCGAGCACAAGGAGGACCTCAATCCGCAGATCGAAGTTCGCGACGATTCGGGCAAGCCGATCGCCGCCTACGCCATTCCGGTTGGCGCTCAGATCGCCGTGCAGGAAGGTGACATCATCGCTCCGGGTTCCTTGCTCGCCAAGACTCCCCGTCAGGCGTCCAAGACCAAGGACATCACCGGTGGTCTTCCCCGCGTCGCCGAGCTGTTCGAGGCCCGTCGTCCGAAGGATGCCGCCGAGATGGCTCGTATTGACGGCGTGGTTACGTTCGAAGGCACGCTGCGTGGCAAGCGCAAGCTGGTCGTTCGCAACGAAGAGACCGCCCAGGAAGAGGAGCATCTCATCCCGACCGGCAAGCACATCATCGTGCAGCCCGGAGACGTGGTTCACAAGGGGCAGCATCTCACGGAAGGTTCCGCCGATCCGCACGAGATCTTGGAAATCCTTGGGCCGTCCGCGTTGTATGACTTCCTTATCAGCCAGGTGCAGGAGGTTTACCGTCTGCAAGGCGTGACGATCAACGACAAGCACATCGAGATCATCATCCGCCAGATGCTCCGCAAGGTTCGTATCACCGATCCGGGTGACAGCGAATACTTCTGGGGCGAGCAGGTGGACCGCGCCGCGTTCCTCTTGGACAACCGCCGTCTTGAAGAAGCTGGCGGCAAGCCGGCCGAAGCCGAGCCGATCCTCCTTGGTATCACCAAGGCCTCGCTCGAAACCGAGTCGTTCATCTCGGCCGCCTCCTTCCAAGAGACGACCCGCGTGCTCACGGACGCTTCGACGCTCGGCAAGATCGATCTGCTGAAGGGTTTCAAGGAGAATGTCATCATGGGTCACCTGATCCCTGCCGGCACCGGTCTGCCCATCTACAAGAACCTCCGCATCAGTCTGCCCTTCGGAGAGGAAATCCCCACCGGGGAACCCGTCGCCTCCGAGGCGAGCTAACCGCGAGTCATTTCATCAAAACTCAAAGCCGTGAACGCCCGTCGTTCGCGGTTTTTTTGTGCCCTGCCATATCCTGACGGTGGACGGACAGTATTTCAGTGAGCATCATGGAGCGTTGATTGGATCCCGTGGAAACGCCGGCACGCCCCTGTCAAAGAAGGAAGCCGTTCCTTGGTGTACCGGCCATCGACCCGTCATGTCGGAACAACGTTGACGACGATCTTATTTGTGTCGGTCGAGTGGTGGTCGATATACGGCCGGTCAGCCGAGACGATCATTGAACTGTTGGAGGCACCTCGGCGGCGTGCATGATGTATGGCCAGTCTGTGTGGGCTCAATGCCTGGACGCTTGCTCATTAGGAATGAGCAAAGGAAATCCCTTGCCGGACTCCTTATTGTCGCGGAACGCGGTGAGTGAGGCGAGAGGCACGTGGGCGAGTGGGGGGAGTCGATGCGGGGGTGGATTGTATTTGAAAAATAGATACGACTCGACGGCGAAGCGTTCGGAGTTGGCCTCTCTGTTGTGATGACCGTGCGGTTTCGACGCCATGAAAAGGAAAGGTCGGGAGTTGTTCGGATCCAGGCCTGGTTGAATTGCTTCACTCGCCGTTTTTCAAAATAGCGCGCGATGGCGCGATGCTCGTGCTGCGTGGGGCGCTCAACGCAGCGAAATACGATCGGCAGATTTCGGTGTTTCATTCCCGGCGAAATACCCTCCGGGTATTTTTTGGTCATTCACCATCGAAATCCGCTCGCTATTTTACCCCGCTACTCCGCCTTCAATTGAATTGTTACGGCTTGGGCGAACGACGGCTCGTTTTCCCTTTGTGGAGGCAGGGAGCGCGCACGAGAGCGGTTTGACGTTTTCCATTCGCGGGCGGGCGGCGGGCGCCTGCCGGGCCTCCCATTGTTTTGGGCGGGCGTCGCGGATTCCCGATCACGGGGTGTCGGGTTGATCCTTTCCTGCCTTGCGTCGTGGACGCCCGCCGAAAGACCGGCGATTTCTAGGCGGGGGGGAGTGGCCGGGCGGCCTTCTCCCGCTCCCCTTGTTCGGCTTGCCGTCTGTATCCGTTATGCAGGCACTCTAACGGCTCATTGCGCGCGGCGTTCCGTATCGCAGCCCCCTATCTGAATAATGGCATGCCGATGTGCATCCAGGGCATGGCTCGTCGAAGCCCTTTTCACTCGATCAGAAATGAAGGAGCAGGGCCTCTCCGTGCGAAGACCCATCCTGCCGGGCTGTCCAACCGAAGGAGGTATGCGCCTCTGTTTCGTGGTGCCCGATGACCGCCGGGCGCGGACTAATTTCGATTTTGGCTAAAATCTGCTTGCCGAGGTTTACCGCCTTGGTAGCTTCCGCCTCTTTTCGTCATTTCATAGCCACACTTCGATATGCCAACCATCAACCAACTCGTGCGCAAGGGACGTCGTCAGATCCGCGCGAAGTCCAAGTCCCCCGCGCTTTCCGGCAACCCCTTCCGTCGCGGCGTGTGCGTGCAGGTCATGACCCGCACCCCCAAGAAGCCGAACTCCGCTATCCGTAAAGTGGCGAAGGTTCGCCTCACCAACGGCAACGAAGTGATCTCCTACATCCCCGACGAGGGCCACAATCTCCAAGAGCACTCCATCGTGCTCGTGCGCGGCGGCCGCGTTAAGGATTTGCCCGGCGTTCGCTACCACATTGTTCGCGGAACCCTTGACGCCACCGGTGTCGAGAAACGCCGTCGCAGCCGCTCCAAATACGGTGTCAAGCGCCCCAAGGCCGCCAAGAAGTAATCAAATCGAGGAACCAAGACCATGTCACGCCGCCACAAAGCCGATAAGCGTCAAACGACGCCGGATATCCGTTATAACAGCCCGCTCGTCGCCCACCTCGTCAATGTTGTGATGCAAGACGGCAAAAAGAACACCGCCGAGCGCATCGTCTACGGTGCGTTTGAGAAGGTCTCCGAGAAGCTCGAAAAAGGCGATCCGGTTGACCTGATGATCGGCGCACTCGAGAACGCCCGTCCTCGTCTTGAGGTGAAGAGCCGTCGTGTTGGCGGTGCAACCTACCAGGTTCCCGTCGAGATTTCCTATGAACGTCAAGAAAGTCTTGCCCTCCGTTGGATCGTCAGCGCCGCCACCAAGCGCAAAGGTGTTCCGATGAAGGATGCTCTCGCGACCGAAATCGTCGATGCCTACAACAATACGGGCAGCGTCGTTAAGAAGAAGGAAGACACTCACAAGATGGCTCAGGCAAATCGTGCCTTCGCCCACCTCCGCTGGTAAGAAACTGCTGTTCCATGTCCGACGCTCCCGTCATCTCCATCGTCACCGATAAGTCAAAGGTCTCTTCGGTTAACTCCAAGAACCGTCCATTTCCTCTGGAGTGGACCCGTAACATCGGCATTGCCGCGCACATTGATGCGGGCAAGACGACCACCAGCGAACGCATCCTGTTCTACTCGGGCAGTGTTCATAAGATGGGCGAAGTGCATGAAGGCACCGCCGTGACGGACTGGATGGAGCAGGAGCGCGAGCGCGGCATCACCATCACCGCTGCCGCCATATCTTGCGCTTGGAATGCCTCGTGCGGTCCGTGGAAGGGCATCAAACAGCGTATCAACATCATCGATACTCCCGGGCACGTGGATTTCACCGCCGAGGTCGAGCGCTCCATGCGCGTTCTTGACGGTGCCGTGGCCGTGTTCTGCGCCGTAGCCGGCGTGCAGCCCCAGTCCGAAACGGTTTGGCGCCAAGCTAACAAATATGGCGTGCCGCGCGTTGCCTTCATCAACAAGATGGACCGCACGGGTGCCGATTTCTTCCGCGCTATCGACGAGATGCGTGAGAAGCTCGGTGCAAACGCACATGCGTTGTTCCTCCCGATCGGAAAAGAGGAAAACTTCACGGGCTTGGTGGACCTCGTCCAGAACTGCGCCTACATCTTCGAGGATCCTACTAATATGGATCTTGATCCGAAGAGGCATCCGATCCCCGCCGATCTTGCCACGCAGGCCAAGGAATACCGTGAAAAGCTTATCGAGGCGGCCTCCGATTTCGATGACGTCCTTGCCGAGAAATATCTCGGTGGCGAGGAAATCACCCCTGAAGATCTTCTCATCGGGGTTCGCAAAGCGACCGTTTCGATGAAATTTACCGGCGTCATCCCCGGTTCCGCCTTCAAGAAAAAGGGCGTGCAGCGTCTTCTCGACTGCGTGGTTAACTACCTGCCTTGTCCGATCGACGTTCCTCCGATGAAGGGTCAGGACAGCGATGGTACCGAGGTTCAGGTCGTTGTTGATGACAATGCAAAGCTGGCCGGGCTCGCTTTCAAGCTCTGGACGGACCCGTTCGTCGGCAAGCTAGTGTTCTACCGTGTCTACACCGGAACCCTTCAGAAGGGGACCTCTCTTTACAATCCCCGGACCCGCCGTTCCGAACGCGTTAGCCGTCTCGTGCTGATGCGCGCAATGGATCGTGAGGAAATCGACACTGCGTATTCCGGTGATATCTGCGCGCTCGTTGGAGTTAAGGACGTCATCACCGGCGACACCCTCTGCAACGAGGACTACGATGTTCGTCTGGAGCCGCCGTCCTTCCCCGAGCCCGTTATCGCGATGTCGATCGAGCCGAATTCGAAGGCGGACCAGGAAAAACTCGGCAACGCCCTCCAGCGACTCGTGGCCGAGGATCCGACTCTCCGAGTGAAGACCGACACCGACACCGGTCAGACCATTCTCGCCGGCATGGGTGAGCTTCATCTCGAAATCATCGTCGATCGTATGAAGCGCGAGTTCAAGGTCGAGGCGACGGTCGGCAAGCCTCAGATCGCCTATCGCGAAACCGTCACGGCTAACTCCGACGGCGAAGGAAAGTTTATCCGTCAGTCCGGCGGCAAAGGCCAATATGGCCATGTTGTCGTCAAGATGGAGCCCAACGAGAAGGGCAAGGGCGTCGAAGTCTTCAACGAAACCGTTGGTGGCTCGATCCCGAAGGAATTCATCAAGCCTTCAACCGATGGCATCATGGAAGCCGCCAACAACGGTGTGGTCGCCGGGTATCCGGTGGTCGACGTGATCATTCGTATTGTGGATGGCTCCTTCCACGAAGTGGACTCGTCGGAAATGGCCTTTAAGATGGCCGGTATCTTCGCGTTCAAGGATGCCATGCAGAAGGCTCAGCCCATCCTCCTTGAGCCGATCATGGGCGTCGAAGTGACCACTCCCGAAGAATATCAGGGCGACCTCATCGGCGACATCAACCGTCGTCGTGGCCGGATCAACGGCATGGAGTCCAAGAATGGTGCCTGCATCATCAACTCGCATGTACCCCTTGAGATGCTCTTCGGTTATGTCACCGACATCCGTTCGCTCTCGAAGGGTCGCGCCAGCGCCTCGATCACGCCCTCTCACTTCGAGCAGGTTCCGAACTCTCTCCTCACCAAGATCGTCGAGTCTTCCACCAAGGCTCCCGCTCGCACCTAACCTTCCGTTCTTTTTATCGCCATGAAAGGCCAACGCATTCGCATCAAACTCCAGGGCTTCGATTATCGCGTGATCGATCAGTCCGCTTCGGAAATCGTCGAGACCGCCAAGCGCTCCGGTGCCCGTGTCTCCGGTCCGATCCCGCTTCCGACCCGCATCGAAAAGCTCACGGTCAACCGTTCCCCGCACGTCGATAAAAAGTCGATGGAGCAGTTCGAGACGCGCACCCACAAGCGCCTCATCGATATCATCGAGCCGACCGCGCAGACGGTCGATGAGCTCAAAAAATTAAATCTCCCCTCGGGCGTTGACATCACCATCAACGTGTGAGTTAAGGACCGACCCAGAACACACAATTTACATTTTAGCAGCATCCCATGTGCACCCCGTGCACCTCTGGGTTTCTCTAATGTAGGTCGTCAAACGGAAATCTTTCCACCTACCACTTAGCCATGTCCATCAGCACCCTACTCGGTAAAAAAATCGGGATGACGCAGGTCTATGACGCTCAAAACGTCTTGGTTCCCGTCACCGTGGTCGAAGCCGGCCCATGCCCGATCGTCCAGATCAAGACCACCCAGGTCGACGGTTATAACGCCGTCCAGCTTGGCTTCTCCAAGCAGAAGTCTAAGAACGCCTCCAAGGCCGAAAAGAACCATGCCGCCAAGGCCGGTCTCGAGGACGCTCCTCGCGTTCTCAACGAAGTTCGCCTCGACGAGGTCGCTTCGCTCAAAATCGGTGACGTGGTCACCGTCGCCGCCTTCACCGAAGGTCAGCTCGTCGACGTGATCGGCATCACCAAAGGTAAAGGTTTCCAAGGCGTCGTGAAGCGCTTCCGTGTCGGTGGTGGTCCCGCCTCGCACGGTTCCATGTTCCATCGTCGTATCGGTTCGATCGGTATGCGCCAGACTCCTGGCCGTACTTGGAAGAACCAAGCGATGCCCGGCCATATGGGCCAGCTTCGTGTCACCACGCAGAACCTTACTCTCGTGAAGATCCTTCCCGAGAAGAACCTGCTCCTCGTCAAAGGCGCCATCCCGGGCGCCAACGGTGACGACGTGATCGTTCGCACCGCCATCAAGGGTCAGCCCAAGAAAGCCTAACCCAAAGGGAAACACACTGACATGAAACTCAAAGTTTTCAGCTCCGACGGCAAGACCTCCCGCGAACAAGAGTTCGACGGTTTGCCCACCTTCGAAGGCGACAAAGGCCTTCAGGCCGTGAAAGAAGTCATCGTCGCCATCAACGCCAATAACCGTCTCGGCACCCACTCCACGAAAACCCGCGGCGAGGTGTCCGGCGGCGGCAAAAAACCTTGGCGTCAAAAGGGCACCGGTCGCGCCCGCGCCGGTTCCACCCGTTCCCCGATCTGGGTTGGCGGTGGTGTCGTATTCGGTCCGAAGCCCCGCGACTACTCCAAGAAAATCAATTCCAAGGTGAAGGCCCTCGCGTTCAGCCGTGCGCTGTTCGACCGCGCCTCCGCCGGCGAAATCGACGTCATCGATGCCTTTGAGGTCAACCCGGTCAAGACCAAGGTCCTCAACCAGATCATCGAGCGCATCGCCCCCGAAGGGAAGATTCTCATCGTGGATGCCGAGTTCACCGCCGATACCGCTCGTGCCGCCTGCAATCTTGCGCGCATTTCGCTCCAGGAAGCCTGCACGCTCAACACGCTCGATCTCGCGCAATACAAGAAGATCATCGTCAGCTCCAAAGCCCTCGAGGCGATCATCGCCCGCGTCAACGGAGGTAAGAACTAATGAGCGCCAACGTCCTTAAACTCGTCCGCCTGACTGAAAAGTCCAACAAGCTCTCTTCCGAGCTGGGCCAATACACCTTCGAAGTCGCGATCGGCACCAATAAGCACCAGATCGCCGAAGCTGTTGAAAAGGCTTTCAAGGTCTCGGTCACCCGCGTCAACACCGCAGTCTATCGCGGTAAAAACAAAAAAGGCCGATCTGGCCGCCCGAGCATGACCTCCGATTACAAAAAGGCCGTCGTGACTCTCAAGGCCGGCGACAAGATCGAGCTCGTCTAACCTGGAGAACACCCAACATGGCTCTCAAACCTTTCCGTCCCCTTACGCCCTCACAGCGATTCACCTCGCTGAACAAGCCCGAGGGTCTTTCCAAAGAACGCCCCGAACGCTCACTCACCGAGTCCAAGTCCAAGACCGGTGGTCGCAACGTTTATGGTCGCATCACCTCGCGTCGTCGCGGCGGTGGCCACAAGCAGCTCTATCGTATCATTGACTTTAAGCGCGATATCCTCGACATGCCCGCAAAGGTGCAGGCGATCGAGTATGATCCGAATCGCACCGCGCACATCGCCCTCATCGCTTATGCGAATGGTGAAAAACGCTACATCCTCGCGCCGAAAGGGCTCAAGGCTGGTGACTCGATCTTTACTTCGAACAAGGCGGCGCTGAACGACTTTAACGTCGGCAACAACTTCCCGCTGGCGATCATCCCGCCCTCGACCAAGTTGCACAACGTCGAGCTCGTCCCCGGTCGTGGCGCCCAGCTTGGACGCACCGCCGGCACCTCGATCGAACTCGTTAACGTCGAGAACGGCTCAGCCCAGATCAAACTTCCTTCCGGCGAAGTGCGCTTGGTCAACCCGCTCTGCCGCGCCACCATCGGCGAAGTCGGCAACGGCGACCAAATCAACGCTTCCCTCGGTAAGGCCGGACGCAACCGCTGGCTCGGCAAACGTCCCCGCCAGCGCGGTGTGACCATGAACCCGGTCGATCACCCCAACGGTGGTGGTCAAGGCAAGTCCAAGGGTGGTGGCGGTCGCCAACACCTCGTTTCTCCTTGGGGCCAGCTCGCCAAGGGCTTCCCGACCCGCAAGCGTTCGAAACCCTCGAACAGCCAAATCCTCGTCCGCCATAACGGTCGCAAGCCGCGCGGTCAGAAGTAATCCCTACACCTTACCAACATGGCACGTTCCATCAAAAAAGGTTTCTTCGTTGATTACCACCTCCTCGAGAAGATCGAGAAGGCCGTCAAGGCCGGTGGTTCCAAGAAGCCGATCCAAACCTGGTCCCGCCGCTCGACGATCACCCCCGATTTCATCGGCCACACGTTTAGCGTTCATAACGGCAAAGCCTTCATCTCCGTGCACGTCACCGAGAACATGGTTGGCCACAAGCTCGGCGAATTCGCGCTCACCCGCGTGTTCAAGGGCCACGGTGGCATGACCCGCAAGGACGTCTAATCCGCTCTGTCGCCATGCTTCGCCGCCTCGTCACCGCAGCCGTCTTGTTCGCCATCGTTTTCACGAGCGGCGTACAAGCCTCCGCGCTAATCGAGACCCGGTCGATCGAGGCGGCGCCGGTGGTCGCCGTACAAGCGACCCGTGTCGCGGATATCGTTCTGCTTGGCGCCGGCTTCGAAGCAGGTCTTCGCCAAGGCATGGTGTTCAGCGTTATCCGTCGTGGGGTGGAGGTCGCCGAGATCATTCTCGTCGAACTTCGTCCCCGTGCCGGTGCCGCTCTCATCCTGCAACTCGCCCCTGGTCAATCGATCCAGGTCGGCGACACCGCCACCGTCAAAACTCTCAAGGTATAATCAATAAACTCAAAAGGGCAGGGGACTCACGGTCCTGCTGTCGCCCCAAAAGGGAATCTTAATCACAATGGAAGTCCAAGCCCTCACCCGCTACGCGCGCATGTCACCCAAGAAGGTGCGCGAAGTTGTTCGAACCATCCAAGGTCGCAAAGCCAACGATGCCGTCGATCTCCTCACGCTCATTCCGCGCAAGTCCGCACGTCTGATCGTTAAGACGCTCAAGAGCGCCATCGCCAACGCCGAAAACAACAACAACCTCTCGTCCGATTCCCTCGTCGTGAAGAGCGCCCTTGTTGAGAACGGTCCGGTCCTCAAGCGCTTCAAAGCCGGTGCCCGCGGCACCGCGATGCCCCGCCGCAAGAAGATGTCCCACATCCGCATCGTCCTCTCCGACGGTAACTCCAACTAATTTACTCCCATGGGCCAAAAGACCAACCCGATCGGCTTCCGCCTCGCTGTCCGCCGTAACTGGCAGTCCCGCTGGTATGCCACCAAGAAGGACTTCGCCAAGCTCCTCCACGAGGATCAGATCATCCGTGAGAAGCTCATGGAGAAGCTGAAACAGGCTTCCGTTCCCCGCATCTTCATCGAGCGCGCCTCAAACCGTGTCCGCGTCAAGATCTACACCGCCCGTCCCGGTATCGTCATCGGCCGCAAAGGTGCCGAGATCGAGAACATCAAGGCGGAGCTCTCAAAGCTCACCGGCAAGGACATCCTTCTCGACATCCAAGAGGTCAAGAAGCCCGAAATCGAGGCACAGCTCGTCGCCGAGAACGTCTGTCTCCAGCTCGAACGCCGCATCGCTTTCCGTCGCGCCATGAAGAAGGCCGTCGAAATGGCCATGGCGCTCGGTGCCGAAGGTATTCGTATCCAGTCCTCCGGCCGCCTTGGTGGCGCCGATATCGCCCGCCGTGAATGGCAGCGCAAGGGCCGTGTGCCGTTGCACACCCTTCGTGAAAACATCGACTACGGTTTTGCCGAGGCGAAAACCGTATACGGCAAGATCGGCGTCAAATGCTGGATCTGCAAAAAGGAAGCCGACACCACGGTCTAATCCGTCGGTCGCCATAACCACTTAACAAAAGAGAAACCATCATGGCTCTCGCTCCCGCACGCACCAAATACCGCAAATCCCAGAAGGGTTCCCGCAAGGGCAACGCCAAGCGTGGCAACACGATTGCCTTCGGCGAATTCGCCCTTCAATCCCTCAGCCGTGGTCCGATGACCGGCCAGCAGATCGAGGCCGCTCGCGTCACCATCTCGCGCCATCTGAAACGCAAGGGTAAACTCTGGATTCGCGTTTTCCCCCACAAGCCGATCACCAAAAAGCCCGCCGAAGTGCGCATGGGCTCCGGTAAAGGCGCGGTGGAATACTACATCGCCCAGATCAAGCCCGGCGCCGTCCTCTTTGAGCTGGCCGGTGTTCCTCTCACAATCGCGAAGGAAGCCTTCCGGCTCGCCGACGCCAAACTGCCCTTCCGCTGCCGTTTCATCGTGCGCGAAGGCGCCGTCGCCTAAACACATCCGGCCTACCGCTAGGAACCAACGCCATGAGCAAGAAGACCAATCCCATTAACGAACTCGCCCCCGCCGAGATCGCTGTCAAGTTGACCGAAACCCGCGAGAAACTGCTCCACCTCCGCCTGCGCAAGCAGACCGGACAGGTCGAGAAGACCCACGAGCTGCGCACCCTCCGCAAGGACATCGCCCGTCTCGAGACCGCGCGCAACGCCAAGAACAAGAAGGCCGCCGCTTAATCCCGGCACGCGCCGTCTCCAACCCGTATACGAACATGTCCACCACGACCCGCAATTCCCGCAAGGACCTCACCGGCTTCGTCACCAGCCGCTCTGGCGACAAGTCCATCAAGGTCACCGTCCCTTACAAGATCCCGCACCCCCGCTACCAGAAGACCATCAATCGTAAGACCGTCGTGCACGTCCACGACGAGAAGAACGAAACGAAGGTCGGCGACAAGGTTGAGATCATGGAAACCCGTCCTCTTAGCCGCCTCAAGCGCTGGCGCATCGTGCGCGTGATTGAGGCCGCCGTCGCCGCCGATGGCCTCGCCATCACCGAAACGGATGTCGCCGATCTCGTCCCCACCAAGACGACCAAGGCCTGATCCGTCATAACCTTTAAAGAAAAAGATTCGTCATGCTCCAACTCCGTTCATGGGTAGAAGTGGCCGATAACACAGGCGCCCGCCGCGCCATGTTCATCCGCAAAAAAGGCCAGAACACCAACACCGCCGGTGTCGGTGACGTCGTCACAGTCCACATCAAGGAAAGCTCCACCGATGCTTCTGTGAAGAAGGGTGAGGTGGCCAAGGCCGTCATCATTCGCACCAAGGCTCCGGTCCGCCGTGCCGATGGCAGCTACCTGCGTTTCGACAGCAACGCTGTCGTCATCCTCACTCCGGATGGCAATCCCAAGGGCACCCGTATCTTCGGCCCTGTCGCGCGCGAACTGCGCGCGAAGAATTTCATGAAGATCATCTCCCTCGCTCCGGAGGTTCTCTAAAATGGCCACCAAATATCACGTTAAACGCGGCGACGAGGTCGTCGTCATCGCCGGTTCTCAAAAAGGCAAGTCAGGCAAGGTCCTTGAGATCCTCCCTTCCAAAGACCGCGTGCGCGTCGAAGGCATTGCCATGCTGAAGCGCCACACCAAGAAGTCCCAGGAGAACCCCAACGGCGCAATCGTCGAGCGCGAAGGCTCCGTGCACGTTTCAAATCTCCAGAAAAAAGCTGTGTTCGACGCGTCCAAAAAACGCGCGGCCAAAGCCTGATTCATTCATAATTCAAAATAGCGCTTGCCAGGGTCGAAGCTACTCCATGTAACTTCGGCCCTTTTCGGCCTATAATACACACTCAAATTGTCATCCGGGTCGGTAATCCGGTGACCCTTACCATAATGAGCAAAAGAACTCCCTTCCTTAAACAGCACTACACCGAGCAGGTCGTCCCCGCCTTGGTGAAGAGCCGCGGCTATAAGAACTCTCACGAGGTTCCGACGATCACGAAGATCTCCCTCAACACCGGCATTGATGCCGAGGCCGATAAGAACCAGATCGCCGATATCCAGCGCGATCTTGCTGCCATCGCCGGACAAAAGCCCGTGCTTTCAAAGTCCAAGAAGGCTATTTCAAATTTCAAATTGCGCCAAGGCCAGATCGTCGGCGCGCACGTCACCCTTCGTGGCGAACGCATGTGGGATTTCCTCTATCGCCTTCTGGCGATCGCGCTCCCCACCATTCGTGACTTCCGTGGTGTCGGTTCCCGACTTGACGGTCAGGGCAATTATAACCTCGGTGTCACGGACTTCACTATCTTCCCGGAAATCTCCGTGGAGAACGTCAAAAAAGCAATGGGCCTTGATGTTACCATCGTGACCACTGCCTCGACTGACGAAGAGGGCCGTGAGCTGCTCAAGCTCCTCGGCATGCCTTTCCGCCGCACCGAGCAGCAGGTCGCCGCTGA
Source organism: Opitutaceae bacterium (assembly GCA_024711005.1). Lineage (GTDB taxonomy): Bacteria > Verrucomicrobiota > Verrucomicrobiia > Opitutales > Opitutaceae > Rariglobus. Next base: position 29,971 of record JANJTQ010000342.1, read on the forward strand.
CGCCGCCGCTGCCAAATCCAACGCCGCCTAACCCTCTTTCGCCATGCCGAAGACCTCCGCAATCAATCGTAACGAGAAGCGCAAGGCGCTTACCGCCAAGTTCGCCGCCAAGCGCGCCGAACTCAAGGCCATCCTCGCCAACCCCGCTTCCAACGACGAAGAATTTTTCGCCGCGCAGAAGAAGCTTCAGAAACTCCCCCGCAACTCGTCGAAGACCCGCATTCGCAATCGCTGCGCCATGAGTGGCCGCCCGCGCGCCTTCATTCGCAAGTTCGGCGTTTCCCGTATCACCTTCCGCGAATTGGCCTTGTCCGGTAAAATTCCGGGCGTGACCAAGTCCTCCTGGTAATCTTTCGGGGCCACGGGGGTCGGATATGACCCGCGCGCTCCAACAAAACAACATCCACCATGACAGATCCCGTCAGCGACTTCCTGACCCGCCTCCGCAATGCGTCAAAGGCCGGTCTCGCCGAGTGCGTTTCGCCGCATTCCAAACTCAAGGAGAGCCTTGCCGCCATCCTTAATGCCGAAGGCTTCGTCTCCGGCGTCTCGCTGAGTGTTGACGACCGGGGCCACAAGACCCTCGTCGTCAAACTCAAGTATGTCGACAACGCACCGGCTATCACGAACCTGTCGCGGGTTTCGACTCCCGGCCGTCGTCTCTATTACAGCTACACGGAAATCCCCCGCGTGCTGAACGGCCTAGGCATCAGCATTCTCTCGACCTCGAAGGGTTTGCTAAAGGACCAAGACGCCCGCCGCCAGAAGGTTGGCGGCGAATTGCTCTGCAACGTTTGGTAACCAGGAGAACCATCACATGTCTCGTATCGGTAAAGTTCCCGTTCCCATTCCCGACAAGGTCAAGGTCGACATCAAAGGCCACACCGTTTCGGTCGAAGGCCCCAAGGGCAAGGTTTCCAAGACCTTCGCCCCGGTTGTCTCGATCACCCTCGCTGATAAGCAGGTCACTGTCGCCCCGTCCGAAGACAGCCGTTTTTCCCGCGCCATGTTCGGTACCGTCCGTTCGGTGATCGCCGGCATGATCAAAGGTGCCTCCGAAGGCTTCGTGAAAGATCTCGAGATTCAGGGCGTCGGCTTCAAAGCCAACCTCAAGGGCAAGCAGCTTGATCTCGCGCTCGGTTACTCACACGCCATTCTTTTCGACATTCCCGAGGGCATCAAGATCACCGTCACCGACCAGACCAAGGTCAAGGTTGAGGGTGCTGACAAACAGCTTGTTGGAGCAGTCACGGCGGAAATCCGCAGCTATTATCCGCCCGAGCCTTATAAAGGCAAAGGTGTCCGCATCGTTGGCGAACGCGTCCGCCGCAAGGAAGGCAAGACGGTCGCTTAACGTTTATCACAACCATTTATCTGCTCTCAAGGGCCGTATAACCCATGAATACTATCCGCAAAGCCGACCTGCTCCAGAAGCGTCGTTGGCGTATCCGCAAGAAGGTGTTCGGCACTGCCGCACGTCCTCGTCTTGCCGTCCGCTTCACCAGCAAGCATATCTACGCTCAGGCGATCAACGACGAGGCCGGCACCACGCTCGCGTTTCTCTCCAGCCTGGATGCCGATCTGCGCAAGCAGAAGCTCGGTGCAAACCTCGCCGGTGCCAAGTCCCTTGGCGTCGCTTTTGCCGCCAAGGCCAAGGCCGCCGGTATCACCTCCGTTGTGTTCGACCGCTCGGGCGCTCTCTACCACGGTAAAGTCAAAGTCTTCGCCGATGCCGCACGCGAAGGTGGTCTTGAATTCTAAACTATGAGCACTGGAATTATTCCCCCCGCTCCTTCAAACGAGCGCCCTCCCCGCCGTGAAAACCGTGGGCCTCGTGAAATCCCGAAGTCCTACGACGAGCACGGCAACGAACTCGTTGAGAAGATCGTGTTCATCAACCGCTGCGCCAAAGTGGTGAAAGGCGGCCGTCGCTTTAGCTTCTCCGCGCTCTCCGTCGTCGGAGATCGCAAGGGTCGCGTCGGCATCGGCTATGGCAAGGCGAACGAGGTTCCCGAGGCCATTCGGAAGAGCACCGAAAACGCCAAGAAGAACTTCGTGAGCGTGAAGCTTAAGGGCGACACCATCCCTCACGACGTCATGGGCATTGCCGATGGCGGCAAGGTTCTCCTTCGCCCCGCCTCGACCGGTACCGGCCTCATCGCCGGTGGCGCCGTTCGCGCGGTACTCGAAGCGGCAGGCATCAAGAACATCCTCACCAAGTCCAGCGGTTCCAGCAACCACATCGCCGTGGTGCATGCGACTCTCAACGGTCTCTTGCAGCTCCGTCCCGCCGAGGAGATCAAAGCCCTTCGCTCGGCTTCATAAAATTCATCATCCGAGTCCCATCTTGCGCTCAAGCAGGGTGGGGCGCCCAATCCAGGAACACTCATGAAACTTCACGAACTTAAGAACGTTAAAGGTGCCGTCCATCGCAAGAAGCGCGTCGGCTGCGGCGAAGGCGGCGGCCACGGCAAGACCTCCGGTCGCGGTGGCAAGGGCCAGTCGGCTCGCTCCGGCAGCTCGATCCGCCCCGGCTTCGAAGGCGGCCAGATGCCTCTCTACCGCAAGTTGCCGCATCGCGGCTTCAACCAGGCCGCGTTCCGCAACGCACCCGAGGTTGTCAACATCGGCGACTTCGCCAAGCTCGACGCCAGCATCACGGAATTGAACTCCGAGGTGCTTGCCCAAGCCGGCCTCGTTCGCGGCGACAAGAAGTTGCTCAAGGTCCTTGGCGAAGGTGAACTGAACCGGGCCTTCAAGGTCACTGCCTCCAAGTTCTCGGAAACCGCCAAGGCCAAGATCGAGGCCGCCGGCGGCCAGGCCATCGTCGCCTGATTACAGGTGCAGGCCGCGCGAAAATAAATCGCGCGGCCTTTTTTTTCTCACGAATTTCATTCCTTCGTTTTCACCGCTGTGCTTTCCGCTTTCACGAACTCCCTGAAGATCCCCGAGCTTCGCTCGCGCATTTTCTACACCCTCGCCCTCCTCTTTGTCGCGCGCGTTGGTGCGCACATTCCGCTTCCGGGACTCAATCCCGCGCCGCTGGCCGCCTTCTTTAAGGAACAGGCCGGCAGCACGGGCGGCGCCTTGGTGGGGCTCTACAATATGTTCACCGGCGGCGCCCTCGTGAAGGGCGCGGTCTTCGCGCTCGGCATCATGCCCTATATCAGCGCGTCGATCATCTTCCAATTGATGACCGCGGTGGTCCCTGCGCTCAGCCGGCTTCAGCAAGAGGGCGATGTGGGGCGGCAAAAGCTTACCCAGTATACCCGCTACGCCACTCTGATTATTTGTTTGGTGCAAGGCACGCTACTCATTCTGGCGTTGGAGAATCCGGCCCGTCTCTTCGGACCGAATTTCGATGTGAACCTTTACGGCTCCATCGTAATCGCGCCGAAGGCGTGGTTCTTGATTACCTCCGTCATCTTCATGACCGCGGGCACGCTCCTCCTGATGTGGCTCGGTGAGCAGATTACCCAACGAGGTATTGGCAACGGTGTGTCCCTGTTGATCACCGTCGGTATTTTGGCGGACATCCCCGGTGCCGCGACGACTGCCTATCAACTCTTCTTCCCTGCGATCGGAGTCAAGGGACTCGGACTTCCTCAAGCGATTGTGATGGTCCTGCTTTTTGTGCTCGTGACGATGGGCATCATTCTCGTTGTTCAAGGGCAGCGTAAAATCCCCGTTCAATACGCGAAACGGGTGGTGGGTAATAAGGTCATGGGCGGACAAAGCTCATTCCTTCCACTCAAGGTAAACTACTCCGGCGTCATGCCGGTCATCTTCGCCAGCGCCATTTTGCTTTTTCCGCAGCAGATTTTTTCGCAGATTGGTGCCGCCTTTGATCTGAAGTTCTTAACCGATTTCGCTCAGAATCTCCTTCGCGGCCACTGGATCTATTACGCTTCGATGGGCACGCTCATTCTTTTCTTCAGCTATTTCTGGGTGTCTGTGATGTTCAAACCCATCCAGATCGCCGATGATCTGAAGAAATACGGCGGTTACATTCCGGGTGTTCGCCCGGGCGAACCGACCGCGAAGTTTTTGGACTTCATCATGACACGCATGACCCTCGCGGGTGCGATCTTCCTCACGATTATCGCGGTGATGCCGGACGTGTTTCTTTTCGAGCTCAACGTGCCCCAGCGTATCGCCATCTTCTTCGGCGGCACCGGCATGTTGATCACGGTCGGCGTCATCCTCGACACGATGAAGCAGATCGAAACGTTCTTGTTGCAGCGCCACTATGACGGATTCCTCAAGAAAGGCCGCATCCGGGCCCGGAGTACGAATGCCCCTGGCGCCACCGGCGACGCGCTCAGTCACGAGGCCGTGATGAAGATCGCGCTTCCGATGCTCGGTCTGCTGCTTCTTGGCGTCGGAATTTGGGCCTACAAGATTATTAACCAATAAGGGCTTTACTTCGGCTTCGGTGTCTGCACGCTCTGACCTCTTTTCTTCTTTCGGCGCTCCCGCCAAACAGAAGTTCTTACTGCTCGGTTCGTCCCCTTTTCTTTCGGAAAACGGGAAGAGTCAGCTTCGTTCTTTGAATATTGAGCACGTCTCTCCTGCCGAACTGATACGGCAGGAGATTTCGCGTGGCTCGCCTCTCGGCCAAACGGTCGAGCGGGCGATCCGTCAAGAATCACCCTTGGCGGACGAAACCATGATCGCACTCGTGCGACGCTGGTTTTGGGCACGCAAACCTGATGCGGGTTTCGCCCTGACGGGATTCCCGGCTACGTTGCTCCAAGCCAAAGTATTCGATGAATGGCTCGATACTCGTGAAGAAACTCTTCACGGCGTCATCGCCGCCCCCGGTTCTGTCGGACCGGTTATCGAACACTATCGCACCCTCGGTCTTCTCTTGGAAGACGATGCTTTTGCCGCCGCATGATTCCTATTAAAAACAAAGAGGGGATCGCGCGGATGCGTGAATCCTGTGCGATTGCCGCCCTCGTGCTACAGCAGCTCAAAGAGCTCGTGCGCCCGGGGATCACGACCTATGACTTGGATCAGGCCGCGCGCGATTTTATCGCCCGGCAGGGAGCCCGCAGTGCATGTTATGGCTATAAGATCGGAAATCGGCGATTTCCTGCCTATACCTGCCTTTCGGTCAATGAAGAGGTTGTTCACGGCATCGGATCGCTGAAGCGCGTTCTTCGCGATGGCGATGTCGTCTCCCTTGATGTCGTCATAGAATATAACGGCTACATCGGCGATAACGCCACCACCGTGGCGCTGGGATCGGTTTCACCGCGTGTGGCCGAACTCCTCAAGATCTCCGAAGAGGCCCTTTATCTCGGCATCAAGCAGGCGACCGTCGGTAACCGCATTGGCGATATTTCGCATGCGATCCAAACCTACGTTGAAGCCCACGGCTTCGGTGTCGTCCGCGATCTTGTTGGACACGGCGTCGGTATCTCGATGCACGAAGAACCGCAGATCCCGAACTTCGGTCGTCGCAACTCGGGCGAGAAGATCAAGCCCGGAATGACTCTCGCGATTGAACCGATGGTAAACCTCGGCACCTACCGAACGAAGACGCTTAGCGACGGTTGGACGATTGTCACTGCCGACAACATGCCCGCCGCCCACTTCGAACACACCGTGCTCACCACAGAAAATGGCCCTGAAATCCTGACGATTCCAAAGCCCCTCTGATTCATCCTATTTTCCCGCTTTCCGGACCGACCGGCCACCGCCGCAGGTCCTGTTTCTCACACTTCCACGTTAAAGTTAAACTAAACCACATCCATGCCACGTATCCTCGGTGTTGATATTCCCGCGAAGAAGAAAATCGCGTACTCCCTCCGTTACATCTACGGTATCGGTCCCGTCCGGGCCGACCTGATCGTCAAAGAAGTCGGTATCGATCCCGATTCCCGCGCTGAAGCCCTCACTGAGGAGCAGCTCAACAAGATCCTTCATGTCATCACCGAAAACAAATGGGTGGTGGAAGGCGATCTCCGCCGCGATATCACTGGCAATCTGAAACGCCTCCAGGCGATCAGCTGCTACCGTGGCATTCGTCATCGCAAGAGCCTGCCCGTTCGCGGTCAGCGCACCAGCACCAACGCCCGCACCCGCAAGGGCCCGCGTCGCACCGTCGGCGTCACCAAGGCCAAAGCCTAATCATTTACTACCATGGCTGAAGAAAAGTCCGCTCCCAAAAAAGAAAAGGCCCCGAAGGCCGCCGCTGCCGGCGCCGAGGTCAATGCTCCTGCTGCCGAGAAGCCTGCAAAGGCCCCCAAGGCCGCCAAGACCGAAGGTGCCGAAGGCGCAGCTCCCGCTCCTGCGGCTGAGAAGCCGGCCGAACTCGTCGGTGGTGTTGCCAAGCAGCCCACGGCCGAGGACCTCCTCAAGGAGGAGCTTGGCACGATCAAGATCCGCAAGGCAAAAGGCTCCAAGAACATCACTTCCGGTGTCGCCAACATTCTTGCCTCCTTCAACAACACGATCGTCTCGATCACCGACCAAAAGGGTGCGGTTATCTCCTGGTCCAGCGCCGGCAAATGCAACTTCCGTGGTTCGCGCAAGTCCACCGCCTACGCCGCCCAGGTCGTCGCCCAGGATGCCGCCCGCAATGCCATGTCTCATGGTCTCAAGGACGTCGTGATCAAGGTTTCCGGTCCCGGCCTCGGTCGTGACAGCGCCATCCGCGCCCTCCAGGCGATCGGCTTGGAAATCAATACCATCATCGACGTGACGCCGGTGCCGCACAACGGCTGCCGTCCCCGCAAGCGCCGCCGCGTCTAATCTGACGCGTATCCACCAAACGGATTCATTTTAAAACAAAGTAACCCACCATGGCTCGTTACACAGGTCCCACCACCCGCATCAGCCGCCGTTTCGCCACGCCGATCTTCGGCTCCACGAAGGCGTTTGAAAAACGCAACTTCCCCCCCGGCCAGCACGGCCCCAAGCTCCGCCGCAAGCTCTCCGAGTATGCCGTCGGTCTGAACGAAAAGCAGAAACTCCGTTACACCTACGGTCTGCTTGAGCGTCAGTTCCGCCGCACCTTCGAGATCGCCAAGCGCGAGCGTGGCGTCACCGGCGAGCGCTTCCTGCAGCTCCTTGAGACCCGTCTCGATAGCGTCGTCTATCTCCTCGGTTTCGCCAAGAGCCGCGCCGCCGCCCGTCAGCTCGTCGGCCACGGCCACGTGCGCGTCAATGGTCGCAAGCTCGACATCGCCAGCGCCGTCGTGAAGGCCGGTGACGAGGTTGAGATCAAGAATCTCGCCTCCTCCCGCCAGCTCGCCCAGCGCAACTTGGAAGAAAACCGCGCCCGCCCCGTCCCGGGCTGGCTGACGCTTAACGCCGAGCAGTTCAAGGCCGTCGTCACCCGTCTGCCCAACCGCGACGAGATCGCCGCCAACATCAACGAGCAGCTCATCGTTGAATTCTACTCCCGCTTCTAAGCTGGAGTTTCCATCCAACCGCAGCAATCACTCGCCTCCATGCCCAAACGCCTCGGAAAGTTCGAACTGCCCAATAAACTCACCAAGGTCGAGGAAGGTTCCACGCCTACCTACGCCAAGTTCATCGCCGAGCCCTTCGAAGCCGGCTATGGCCATACCATTGGCAACTCCCTGCGCCGCGTGCTCCTGAGCTCGATTGAAGGCTCCGCCATTTCCTCGATCAAGATCGAGGGCGTCCAGCACGAGTTCCAGAGCATCGACGGTGTTGTCGAAGATGTCACCGATATCGTCCTCAACCTGAAGAAGGTCCTCATTGTCTCCCAGAAACGCGAAGCTCTCACTTTGTCCATCAAGGTGAAGAATCGCGCCGGCGCCGTCACCGCCGCCGACATCCAGGCCGACGCCAACATCACGATCATCAACCCCGACCAAGTGATTGCCACCTTGGAAAAGGGCGCCTCGTTCGAGGCAGAGGTCGAGATCAAGACCGGCCGCGGTTACTATCCCGGCGAGCAGAACAAGAAAGAAGAGCAGGCCATCGGCGTCATCCCGATCGACTCCCTTTTCTCGCCGGTTCGTCTCGTCAAGTATGCCGTCGAGAACACCCGCGTCGGCCAGATCACCGATTATGACAAGCTCATCCTCGAGATCTGGACGGACGGTCGTATCACCCCGGACGATTCCCTGAAGCAGGCCGGTTCGATTCTCAAGCACCACCTTGACGTGTTCGATCGCGTTAGCGACGAGGCCTATGAATTCGAAAACCAACAGTCCGAGGTCAGCGAGGAGCAGAACAAGCTCCGCAAGCTCCTCAACATGTCGGTCAACGAAATTGAGCTCTCCGTTCGCGCGGCGAACTGCTTGAACAACGCCAACATCACCACGGTCGGCGAACTCGCCATGAAGACCGAGCAGGAGATGCTCAAGTATCGCAACTTCGGCAAGAAGTCGCTCAACGAAATCAAGGACAAGCTCGAGGCCCTCGGTCTTTCGCTTGGCATGAAGTTCGACGAGCGCCTCCTCGACGCTTCGAAGAAGGATGCCTGAGTCGTATCCACTGATTAACTACTTCTTGCGGCGCTCGCGCCGTCCGTGCCGCCCAACGCTGCGGCGCGGATTGCCGATCGGGCGCCGCTCATAAACAAACAACACAATGCGCCACAAAAAACACAGCCACTCTCTCGCCGGACGAAGCGCGTCCCATCGCGCCGCCATGCTTTCCAACATGGCCGCCTCCCTCATCGAGAACGACCGTATCGAGACCACCCTGGCCAAGGCCAAGGCCCTCCGTCCTTTCGTCGAAAAGATCATCACGAAGGCCAAGCAGGCCGCCGCGAAGACCGAAAAGAAGGATGCCGTCCACCTCCGTCGCCTCGCCCTCAAGGACGTGCGTAACGAGGATGCCGTCACCCTCCTCTTCAACGAGAAGTACAAGGAGTTCGCCAACCGGAATGGTGGTTACACCCGCATCTACAAGCTCGCCCTCCCCCGTGTGGGTGATGCCGCCGAGATGGCCTTGATCGAGTTCGTCAAAGCCGACGACCAAGGTTACAAGAAGTCGAAGAAGCCCTCGAAGGCCAAGAAGGCCGCCGCTAAAACGGAAGCCGTCGCTCCCGCCGCGGAGGCTGCTCCCGAGGCTCAAGCCTAAACCGGCGACGAGCGCCATCGGGCGCTTGCCTCTGTTCCGACGCGCCGAAGAGCAATCTTCGGCGCGTTTTGTTTTTTCCGCCGCGATCGCGAATGAATGGCGGTTTTCGCCTCCTTCGTACTCGTTCTTGTGGCTGACCAAGATCGCCAATCACTCGTTCTTCCCGCTGGCGCTCTTCCATCCGGCTTGCCGTACTGAATCCCATCCCATGGGCCTGCAAATCGCCTCCGTTATTTACTGCCTGCTGGTGTCCGCTCTCTTTCTCGGACTCTGGTTGTACTATGACCATCGGGACCACGCTCGCTTTGAAGGCGAGCGTCGACGAACCACGTTTCGCTGCGTTCGTTGTAATCACCTGTATGTCGTGCGCGGTGAAGTTCAGGAGGGGCGTTGTCCCCGATGCGGACAGGAAAACAGCCGGCTCAAGTTCTAACGTCTTCCTCAAACTCCCGCCGCATTGACACCGTGCGCCCCGCTCGCGCACTTTTGCCGGCTTAATTCGCACAGCCATCACGCCCTTGGGCTCCCCCTTTCTTCATGCCACAGACCATCGCCGTCATTGATTTTGGATCGCAGTACACGCAGATCATCGCGCGTCGCATCCGCGAGTGCCAGGTTTACTCCAAGCTCTACCATTACACGGTCACCGCCGAGGAACTCCGCAATGATGGTGTCATCGGGATCATTTTATCCGGTGGTCCAAGTTCCGTTTTTGCAAAGACGGCGCCCATTCCCGACAAGGGGATTTTCGAACTCGGTGTTCCGGTGCTGGGGATCTGCTACGGTATCCAGTTGATGGGGCATTTGCTCGGCGGTCAGGTCTCCAAAAGCGACCATCGCGAATACGGCCACGGCACGCTGACGATTCAGAAGCCGGGGCGTCTTTTCGCAAAGCTTCCCAAGAAACTCAAAGTTTGGAACTCTCACGGCGACCGCCTCATCAAGTTGCCCCCGGGATTCACCGCCATTGGCACCACCGATAATTCAGAGTACGCGGTGATCGAGGACGCAAAGCGCGGTTTTTATGGCATTCAGTTTCACCCAGAGGTCTTTCACAGCGAGCGTGGCACCGATGTCGTCCGCAACTTCCTGATCGGCGTTTGCAAGGCGACGCAGGATTGGACCACCGATGATTTCATTGCCCAGTCGGTCGCCTCGATTCGAAAAACGGTCGGTAAAAAGTCCCGTGTGCTTCTGGGGCTTTCCGGCGGCGTCGATTCGTCCGTGGCTGCCGCGCTCATCCACAAAGCCATTGGCAAGCAGCTTACCTGCGTGTTCGTCGACAACGGTCTTCTTCGCAAAGGCGAGCGCGAGGTCGTGGAGTCCCTTTACGCGCGGAACTTTAAGATCGACGTGCGTGTCGTGGACGCATCGGCCTTGTTCCTGCGCCGTCTGAAAGGGATCAGCGATCCCGAACAAAAGCGCAAAATCATTGGCCGCACCTTTGTCGAAGTGTTTGAAAAATCCCTCAAGTCCATCGGTGGCGCCGACTACCTCGCGCAAGGCACGCTTTATCCCGACGTGATCGAGAGTGTTGCGATCGGTAATAATCCGGCCGCGCTCATCAAGTCCCATCACAATGTCGGGGGGCTGCCCGAGCGCATGAAGCTCAAACTCCTCGAACCGCTTCGAGAACTCTTCAAAGATGAGGTTCGCGCCGTTGGCACCGCCTGCGGTCTTCCGCGTGAAGTGGTCTGGCGCCAGCCGTTCCCGGGCCCGGGCCTCGGTGTGCGTGTTGTCGGCGAGATCACCAAGGACCGTCTTGAGATCCTTCGCAACGCCGACCACATCCTCCAGCACGAGATGATGGAAAGCGGGTGGTATTGGAAGGTCTGGCAGTCGTTCGCCGTGTTCCTCCCCGTCAAGTCGGTCGGCGTCGTCGGTGACGAGCGCAACTATTCTTACGTGATCGGCCTTCGTATCGTGGAGAGCATTGATGCGATGACCGCCGATTGGACGCGCCTGCCTTACGACCTTCTTCAGAAAATCTCCTCCCGAATCACCAACGAGGTGCGCGGCGTCAGCCGTGTCGTTCTCGACATTAGTTCCAAGCCTCCAGCCACCATCGAGTGGGAGTGATCTCCCGCCCGTCTTCATTACCCCATGACAACACCGTTTCGTCTCCTTGCCGCCTTTACTATTTGTCTCTTGTCCGCACTTGCGGTTCACGCTGCATCAGACGTCGACAAAGTGATCGCACGGGCGCGGGCCGGGGTGGGGAGTGAAGCGGCGCTCGCCGCCCTCAAGTCGCTGCATTATACGGGGACGTTGACGACCACGGCGACCGATGACCAAGGGGTGTCCCGTCCGGTGAATGTGGCCATTGAAATCATCTTTCAGCGGCCTTATCGCCAGCGAATCGTCGCGACCTCCGAGAACAAAATCGAGATCACCGCACTCGACGATTACGAGGGATGGCAGCGCGAACAGGATCCCGACGATTCGACCCGCTGGCGCATGACCCTGCTTTCAAACGATCAAATCAAACGCCTTCGGGCGAACACGTGGGAAAACCTCTCCTTTTTCCGCGGGATTGAAAAACGCCGTGGCCATGTGGAGGACCTTGGCAAGGCGACCGTTGACGGGAAGAGCTGCCGGAAACTCGCTTTCAACCATGGCGACGGGATTGTGTTTACCCGCTATTTTAGTGATGCAACCGGCCGCCTCGTCCTGACTGAGACAGAGAATGGCGTCACGATTCGGGAAGAGGATGAAGTCGTGATCGAAGGGATTCGATTCCCTCGGAAGATTCTAAGCACAAGCAAGTTGGATGATGGTAGTGAACGCAAGGTTACCATCGTTTTCGACAAGATTTCCGTCAACAAGACATTTGCGGACAGCTTGTTTACGGTGCCTGCGATGACTCGCTGAACGCGGGTGGTGGATTGGCCGAACGGGGTGCTGCGATGGACGCCCGGATCAATCGTCGGCACCGCTCGCCCTCCCGAGCATCACGTTGGTACGCCGATTTCCGACTCGCGCCTGTAATGCAGGACGGGTAGTCCTTTCCGACTAATCCCATCACCCGTGCGCGTTCTTCAGTTTGCCTCCAAAACCTTCGATTCTGAACTGGCTGGATTTTGCCGCGGCGCCTCCGTGCCCAAGGACATCCAAGATACCGTGACGGCGATCTTGGCCGACATCCACCAACGTGGGGACGAAGCGGTCTGCTACTATGCCGCCAAGTTCGATGGGGCTAAACTGCGCGCCCGTGATTTTCGTGTGAAACCTGCCGAGATCGCCGCAGCGGCGAAGCGGCTGCCTGCCGCGGAGCGCAAAGCCTTGGTTGCGGCGCACGAGAACGTCGTCGCCTTCAACAAGCAGAGCCTTCCGAAGGACTGGCTCGGCAAAAACAAACACGGCGCGCAGGTCGGTGAGATTAACCACCCGATTCGTCGCGTCGGTCTTTACGTGCCCGGTGGTGAAGTGCCGCTTGTTTCCACCGTGTTGATGACCGCCACGCTCGCGAAAATCGCCGGTTGTCCTGAGATCGCGGTGTTCACGCCGTCCAATTCGCAGGGCAAGATCGCCGATGGTCTGCTGGCCGCGCTGCACCTGGTTGGCATCGACGAGGTCTACCGTATCGGCGGCGTTCAAGCCATCGGCGCAGCCGCGTTCGGCACGCTGACCATTCCCGCCGTGGACAAGGTCTTCGGCCCCGGCAATGCGTACGTCTGCGAAGCCAAGCGCCAGGTCTTCGGCACGGTCGGAGTCGATTCGCTGCCGGGCCCGAGCGAAGTGATGATTATCGCCGATGACACGGCTCGCGTCGACTTCGCCGCGGCAGATCTTCTTGCGCAAGCCGAGCATGGCTCGGGTCGAGAAAAGATCTACCTCGTCGCCACCTCCGCCAAGATCCTCAACGACATCGCCGAGGAGGTGCAGTCACAACTCAAGCTCATCTCTCGCTCAGAGAAAACCCAACGCGTGCTTTCGCAGGGCTTCCTTGCGATTGAGGTGAGGAAGCTCGCCGATGCGGTGAAGATCGCCAACTACGTCGCTCCGGAGCACCTCGAATTGCTCGTGAAGGAGTCCGACCACAAGATGCTCCTTCGAGAGATCACCACAGCCGGCGCGATTATGCTCGGCAATTATACTCCGACCGCGCTCGGCGACTTTACCGCCGGTCCCAGCCATGTGTTGCCGACGGCCCGCGCAGGTCGTTTCTTCAGCGGACTGCGAGTCGCCGACTTCATGCGCCGCACGAGTGTCATTCGCTACGACAAATCCACGGTGAAAAAAGGAGAGCCGGTTGTCTCCGCTTTCGCGACCATGGAAAGACTCGATGCCCATGGCCGTAGTGTAAAAATTCGCACTCTTTAACTCCCGCGACAAAAAGCCCGGAAGGCGCATAACCCGCCATTTCCGTTTCCGCGCTTTTTGTGCATTTTGTGGTCATTCTTATGTCCTCACTTGTTTCCCTTGCTCTCCCGCACATCGCGAAGCTTCACGCCTACACGCCTGGCCAGCAACCCACCGAATCGGGTTGGGTGAAGCTCAACACCAACGAGTGTCCCTATGGCCCAAGCCCGTGCGCAGCGGATGCCATTCAACGGGAGCTCGCCGACGAGGGTGAGCTGCTTCGTCTTTATCCGAACCCGAAGAGCACGCCGCTGCGCCGGCTTGTCGCGAAGATCCACCACCTGCGCGAAGAGAACGTCATCATTGGAAACGGCTCCGACGATGTCTTGAATCTCCTCGTGCGCGTCTTCGGCGGACCAGATGCCGCGACCGGTTTTACGTTGCCGAGCTATTCGCTCTATCCCGTGCTCGTAGCGATCCAGGACGGCTCGACCACCGCGATCGAATTCGACCGTTCGATGAAGCTACCGATCGAGAAGATCGCCAACTCCGGTGCCCGCGCCTTTTTTCTTACGTCCCCCAACGCGCCCACCGGGGTTGCCTTCGCCAACGCCGAAATCGAGGCCGTGCTCAAAACATTTCCCGGTGTGCTGGTCCTGGACGAAGCTTACGCGCCCTTCGCCAACGAAAACGCGGTCTCGCTGCTCGCGCGGTATCCAAATCTGGTGATCACCCGCACGCTTTCCAAGGCCCACGCACTTGCCGGCCTTCGTGTCGGCTATGCGCTCGCGAGTGCCGAGTTTATCGACCTGCTCGATCGCGTTCGCGACAGTTACAACGTCAACCGCCTCTCGCAGGTGGCCGCTTTCGCCGCGCTGAGCGACACGGGCTACTACGACGCGATCATCGGGAAGATCATCTTCACGCGTGATTATTGGGTGAACGATTGGTCGTCGCGTCTGGGCTGGTTCATTTATCCCACTCAGACCAACTTCATTTTCGCCGAGCCGAAAAACACCCGCGGCGAGACCGGGCCCGCGGTCGCAAAGTCGCTCTATGAGTTTCTGCTTTCGCAGAAGATCCTCGTGCGCATCTTCCCGAGCCACGCCTTGACCGACTCATTCCTGCGTATCAGCGTCGGCAACGACGACGAAATGTTCGCCGTCAATACAGCAATCGAAGCATGGCTCGCCAAGTAACTCTCTCCCGCAAAACCGCCGAAACCGACATCGTGCTTACGCTCGCCGTCGACGGCACCGGTGTATCCAAGATCGACACCGGCGTGCCGTTCTTCGACCACATGCTCACGCTGTTTGCGAAGCACGGCCTCTTCGATCTCGATGTGAAATGCGTCGGCGACATCGCGGTCGATTATCACCACACCGTCGAAGACGTCGGACTGGTGCTCGGTGACGCGTTCAAGCAGGCGCTCGGGGACAAGCTCGGCATCAAGCGCTACGGTTTCTTCCTGTTGCCCATGGACGAATCGCTGGCTCGCGTCGCCGTGGACATCGGTGGACGTCCGCACCTTGTTTACCAAGTCGAGGCGCCCACGCAGTTCGTGCGCGATTTCAACATCATCCTCGTGAAGGAATTCGCGCGCGCGTTCAGCAATGCGCTCGGTTGCAACCTGCACATCACGCTCGAATACGGCGAGGAGCCGCACCATGTCGCCGAGGCGATCTTCAAGGGCCTTGCCCGCGCGCTCGACGTCGCCACGCAGATCGACCCACGCACGGCCGGGCAGCTGCCGTCCACCAAAGGTAAAATATAAATTCTATAGGTCTCATACGACCCATAGGATCTATTTCCCGGCACCTGTATCATGCCCATCATCGCCGTCATCGATAACGGTCTTTGCAACCTCGGCAGCGTCACCAAGGCCTTTGAGGCGGTCGGCGCCACTCCGAAGGTCGTGCGCACCCCCGCCGAGGTGGATGCTGCCGGCGCGGACGGTCTTGTGTTGCCGGGGGTCGGCGCCTTGCGGGATTGCGTGACCTCGCTGAAGACCAGCGGGCTCGCCGACACCGTGCGCGCGTGGATTGCCGCCGATCGCCCGTTTCTGGGTGTGTGTCTCGGTATGCAGGCTTTGTTCGATTCTTCCGAAGAGGGCGATACTGCTGGGCTGGGTATCTTTCCGGGGAAGGTTCTTCGCTTCCGGCTGCCGCCCGAGTTTAAGATCCCGCACATGGGATGGAACACCGTGCGGTTCGTTCAGCCGGATTCACCCTTGCAGTCGGGTCTTCGCACGGACGGGGAGTGGTTCTATTTTGTGCACAGCTTTCATTGCGTGCCGGACGATCCGTCTTTGGTGCTCGCCGAGTGCGATTATGGCGTTCCCTTTGCCGCGGCCATTGCGCGCGGTCGTTGTTTCGCCACGCAGTTCCACCCGGAGAAAAGTCAGACCAAGGGACTGCAAATCTACCGAAATTTTGCGGATGTCGTCGCAAGGGCGGCTGCGACCGTTTGACGGTCGAACTCGGCGGGACCGTCTCCGCTTCTGTTAGGCCTCAATACTTCTGCTAACACCCGGCGCGGTCCTTGCTAATGCACGGCAAAGTTGTCGTTGGGTCGGCGACTTTGTTTTGCATACGGTGCATTTTTTGCTCTGTTCCCAGCATATGGCTAAATTTGCTACCCTTAAGCTCGATGAGAAAGAAGTTATCTTGCCGGTTGTGACCGGTTCCGAAGGCGAAAAAGCCATAGATATCTCCAAGCTTAGGGCCGACACCGGCCACATCACCTTTGACGATGGTTTCGGCAATACCGGTTCTTGCACCAGCAAGATCACCTATATTGATGGCGAGGTCGGGATCTTGCGTTACCGCGGTTATCCGATCGAGCAGCTCGCGGAGAAATCCAATTTTGTCGAATCGGCTTATCTGGTGATCCATGGCGAACTGCCGACTGGCGAGCAGCGCTCCAAGTTTTCCCGCTTGTTGACTGAAAATGCCCCGTTGCGCGAGGGCATGGTGCGTTTCATCCAAAGCTTCCCGCGTGATGCCCATCCGATGGCGGTGTTGTCGGCCACGCTTAACGCCCTCGGCGCCTACTATCCGCACCTGGCGAGCAATAACCATCAGCGCGACCTTGAGCATTTCGACGAGGCGGCGGCGATCGCGATTTCCAAGGTCCGTACCATCGCGGCTCACACGTTTCGCGTGAACAATGGCAAGCCGCTCAACTACCCGCGTCCGAATATCGGCTACTGCGAGAACTTCCTGCACCTGATGTTCTCGGAGCCCTACAATGAGTTCGTCCCCACCGCCGAGGTGGCTTCCGCGCTCAATCTGTTCCTGCTCCTCCACGCCGACCACGAGCAGAACTGCTCCACCTCGACCGTTCGTATGGTGGCTTCCGCCGGAGCCAATCTTTTCGCCTCCGTATCCGCGGGCGTGAACGCGCTCTGGGGTCCGCTCCACGGCGGCGCCAACATGGCGGTGCTCGAGATGCTCCAGAACATCCACAATGAGGGGGACGACGGCACCAAGTTCATTGCCGCCGCCAAGTCCGGCAAGGGCGACCGCCTCATGGGTTTCGGTCACCGCGTTTATCGCAACTACGACCCGCGCGCCAAGATCATCAAGGCGTCGTTCTACAAGGCCCTCGCGTCGCTCAACATCAAGGACGACCCGCTTCTCGACATCGCCATGCGCCTCGAGGAAGCCGCGCTCAACGATGACTATTTTGTCTCCCGCAAACTCTACCCGAACGTCGATTTCTATTCGGGTCTTATCATGCGAGCCCTCGGTATTCCGCTGAACATGTTCACCGTGATGTTCGCCATCGGTCGCATGCCCGGTTGGATCGCCCAATGGCGTGAAGTCGCCGCCAACCCGAAGCTCAAGATTTACCGTCCGCGACAGATCTACACGGGCGAAACCCAACGCAATTTTGTTCCGATCAACCTGCGCTGAACGCCAGCTTCCATTGTTTGAATATCCAAAAAAGACCCGGCCGATTGGCCGGGTCTTTTTTGTTCACCCTTTCGCTGGTTTCGCCGGTGGTGTTTTGAAAATCGATTCAAACTCCAACCCGGTGATTCGTTTAATTCCACCTAACAACCGCCACAGCGCGAACATCATCATCGCCATGCTGGGGATCACGATGACGGGCCAACTCAGCAGGTGCATCTTACCCAGCTCCGCGTTGAACTCCGCCGTTCCCGGCGGGCTCTTCAGCAGGTAGAGTGCGAGGCCGAAGTTAAGCACGGCGCTGACGATGAACGAAAACGCCAGCAGGTAACTCGCCTGGACCAACAAGCGATCGAAGTCCCTCCGATTACCTCGCTGGTCGAGGGCCGCATCCACTCGTTCCACATCGATCACCTGTTCGTTGTAGAGCATCGTACGCACGAGCGGCATTTTGGATTTTAGCGACAGCAGCACCGCCAGGCCAATCACGGTGGGCACCGCCGCCTCCTTGATCGCAAACCCGAGTCCGCCGACCTGCATCAGGCCGAGACCTCCGGTGAACAGAATGCTGGTGAATCCGATGATCGAAATGAAATTGGTTTTTCTGCGCTCCAGAAAATCCCAGACGCCATAGCCCACCGGAAATGCCAGCGCCACCACGAGTCCAACGACCGGACCGAGCAAACCCTCCTTGCTGAACTTGGACAAGACGAGGGTGGGAATGAGAAGGTTGAAAACCAGATTGATCAGCAGGTTTTCCTTTTTGGCGGGAGCGGAAGACATGGGAATAAGAGAGAAGGGAACCACTAGATACATGAAACACGCGAAAACAAAATCCACCCGAACAGGGGTTCAAAAAGAGGCGGCCAAGGACGATTGGATTCTTGATTCATGAGTGCTGGCCGTATGCAAAAAGCCCGCCCGGAGCTCGCGTTCGACTGCTGCATGCAGAAGTTTCTTTTTCGTGTATTCTGTGTCTTTCGTGGTTAACCCTTTTCCTTCTTCATCATGATTCTTCTCGGCGTTAACATCGATCACTGCGCCACCGTGCGTCAGGCCCGCTACCGCGGTTACAACCAGACCGCCCCCGGCCCGGTGGAACCGGATCCCGTGGCCCTAGCCGTGCTCGCCGAACGCGCCGGCGCCGACGGGATCACCATCCACTTGCGCGAAGATCGGCGGCACATCCAGGAACACGATGTCTGGCGGCTGAAGGAGGTCGCGAAGACTCGCATCAACCTCGAAATGGCCTGCACTTCGGCGATGGTCGAATTCGCGCTCAAGGTGAAGCCCAACTCCGTGTGCGTTGTGCCGGAGAGCCGCGAGGAAATCTCCACCGAGGGCGGTCTCGACGTCGTGGCCCGTCGTGGTCATGTCAAGGCATGCATCGATGCGATGAACGCGGCGGGCATCATCACCAGCCTCTTCATCGATCCTGACGCCGAGCAGATCGACCTCAGTGCCGAACTCGGTGCGCCATGGATCGAGTTGCACACCGGCGCCTGGGCCAATGCCTGGCACACGCCGCGCCGCGACGCCGAGTTCGTGCGCCTGCGCGAAGGTGCGTTGCGGGCACGGGCCGCCGGCCTGGTGGTCAACGCCGGCCATGGAATCAATTACGACAACGTGGCCGACATTCGCACGTTGCCGCACGTGCACGAACTCAACATCGGCCACACGATCATCAGCCGTGCGCTTTCGACCGGCATTGAAGAAGCGGTGCGTGAGATGAAACGACGAATGAACGCCTGAGACCCCGAATTTTTAGCCCATGAAACACACGAAATGACACGAAAAGAAGAGACTGAATTTCCGGGGCTTTTATTTCGTGTCGCTTCGTGTGTTCAGTGGGCCCTCCTCCGATGAATATCGAACTTCCTCCCGGCGGCATTCTTCTCGGCCTTGGCTCCGACATCATCGACGTGGACCGCATTCGCGGCGTGTTGGAGCGTCAGGGCGAACGGTTTCTCGATCGTGTGTTCACCGATGAAGAGCGCGCCTATTGCTTCGGCATGAAGTATCCGCACAAACACCTCGCCGCGCGGTTTGCGGCCAAGGAGGCGGTTTCGAAGGCGTTCACCACAGGCATCGGCGCGGAACTCGGCTGGAAGTCCGTTTCGGTCTATCACGGTAGCCGCCACGAACCCTTGGTGCGCCTGGACGAAAAAGGCACCGCGCTGCTGAACCAAGTCGGCGGCACCAACGTGCTGCTCACACTCTCGCACACCGATAACGCAGCGATGGCCGTTGCCGCTGTGGTGAAGGCGGTCTGAGTTTTACGCATGAACGCCGCGCATCCACTTCTGACCTGCGCCGAGGCGAAAGAATTCGAGGCGTCTTGGTTCAAGGATGAGGAGGCGCGCGAATGGGCGGCCATGCAACAAGCCGGCCGGGCCGTGGCCGAAGCCGTGCTGCGTGATTTTGAGGAAATCGGGGGCTTTCCCTCCGCGGGTCGCGTGCTGGTGCTCGCGGGCAAGGGGCACAACGCCGGCGATGCGCTTATTGCCGCACGCCGCGTTCTTGAGCTGCACCCGCAGAGTCGCGTTGAAGTGTGCTTCGTCATGGGTGAACGCACGCTGCGTCCGCTCGCGCAACGTGCCTGGCGCGATCTCGCTTCTGTGGCGACGAGCGTGAGCGAGTTGGCCTCGTCGGGCTACGATCTCGTGCTCGACGGAATCTTCGGTTTTCAGTTCCGTCCACCGCTGAAGCCTGCGGTGGCCGCGTTGTTAACCGAGGTGAATGCGTTGCCCGTGCGTCTGCGCGCCGCCGTTGATCTGCCGAGCGGACTCGACGACCCCTCAGCGTTTCGGGCCGATTTCACTTACGCGACCGGCATCGCAAAAACGCCAATCCTCGCGCTTCCCAACGCGGGACGCCTTCGCTACTTGGATCTCGGCTTTTTCGACCAGCCTCCTCTCGATCCAGTTTGTCACTTATTAAGTGACAAACCGGATCGGGTCCTTTCGTCGACGATGCTCGATCCGCTCCGCGTTTTGCGACCGTCGCAGTCTGATAAGCGCACGTACGGACATCTCTTTGTGGTGGGAGGATCGCGCAATTATCCCGGGGCGATCTTGATGAGTGTGCTCGCCGCGTTGCGCAGTGGCGTTGGGTTGGTCACCGCCTTTGTCCCGGAGACCTTGGCACCGGCGTTCGCGGCGCGCGCGCCCGAAGCCATGTGGGTTGGCTGGCCGGAAACACCCGAAGGCGGACTCGCTCTCGAAGGCTCTCATTTGCTCCGGGAAAAGCTCTCCCGCGCCACCGCGTTGCTCATCGGGCCGGGAATCGGGCGCGAAGCGGAAACGATCGCATTGGTCACGGACATCGTCGCGCAATCCGCCGTGCCCTTGGTGATCGATGCGGACGCGTTGCAGCCGGGAATCGTCGCCGTCGGTAAAGCGCCGCGTATTCTTACGCCTCATGCCGGTGAGTTTGCGCGCATCGAACACGCGATTACGCCGCAGACCGTGACGATCAAGAAAGGTCCGCTCACGAGCGTGCAGGCCGAAGGGGTGGCCTATCACAGTTTCTTCGGGGGTCCCGTGCTGGCCCGCGGCGGCAGTGGAGATCTATTGGCGGGACTCACCGCCGGGTTGCTCGCGCAGGTGCCGAATGACCCGTTGAGCGCCGCCGCATGCAGCGTGGTTTGGCACGGCATGGCCGCCGATGAGCTTGCGCGGACGCATGGCCAGGTTGCGGTCAACACGACTCAGCTCCTGAATTTTTTACCGATCGTTTTGCGGAAGTGAGACGTTGCATTGAGACGCCAAGGCCGATGGCGTGGGGTTGCAGTTAAACTGCGACTATATGCTTTTTCTCAAACGTTGCTCTGGCTGGCTCACGGTTGCGGTTTGTTTCGGTTCGCTGGCGGCCGCCTTGATGCCGACCGTCGCTCTTGCCGCTGTGGAGGCGGAGGCGTCAAGCGTCACGTCGACCGATGCACGGAATTCCGTCGAACGCCTGCGCTGGCTTCGGGCGGAAATCTCCCGACACGACGAACTCTATTTCAAAAAAGCGGCTCCCGAGATCAGCGATGCCGAATACGACCGGCTCAAGCGGGAGATGCTGGCCTTGGAAAAAGCATTCCCCGACGAGCCCCGCGCGCCGACGGGCGCAACGACGTCGTTCGGCGACGATCGCAACGGGCGTTTTTCGAATTACCGGCATCGCGAACCGATGCTCGGTCTGGAGAAGGCCTATTCGAGGGCGGAGCTGCGGGCGTTTCACTCGCGTCTGGAAGGCGCGTTGGGGCGGACGGATTTGATTTTCGTCGTTGAGCCGAAGTTCGACGGGATTGCCATCAGCGTGACCTACGAAGGCGGACGGTTGGTGCGCGCAGTCACGCGCGGCAATGGGCAGGAAGGCGATGACGTGACCGCCAATGTGTCAACGATCGCGGAGCTCCCACGAGAGCTGCGAGCGTTGTCTTTGGAGGGTGTTCGTAATCCTATTCCGGATACGGTGGAACTGCGCGGGGAGGTTTACCTCGATTATGCGGAGTTTGACCGGATCAACAGGGAACGCATCGAGGCCGGTGACGAACCGTTCGGGCATCCGCGTAATCTGGCCGCAGGCACGCTCAAACAGAAGGATCCGGATGACGTGGCGAAACGCGGGTTGAGGGTGGTGTTTTTTGGAATCGGTGCATGGCAGGGCGCGACGAAAGATCGTCCGGATTCACAACAGGCGTTGCACGCGCTGGTGCGTGCATGGGGATTGCCTGGAATCGGGGCATTCGAAATGGCGGCGAATGCGGATGACGCATGGGCGGCGGTGGAGCGGCTCGGTGCACGGCGGACGGCGCTGGGGTTTCCGACGGATGGTGCGGTGGTGAAACTCGACGCGTTTGCCGGGCAACGCCGGTTGGGAACGAGTGAAGACGCGCCGCGTTGGGCGATCGCCTATAAGTTTCAGCCTGAGCGAGTGACCACGCGGTTGCGTTCGATCACGTTACAGGTGGGCCGCACCGGCGTGATTACGCCGGTGGCCGAACTCGATCCGGTGAGGATCGGCGGCGCGTCCATCTCACGGGCAACGTTGCACAACGCTGCGGAGATCGCGCGGCGTGACCTGCGCATCGGAGACTTCGTTTTTGTGGAGAAGGCCGGCGAGATCATTCCGGCAATCACGGGAGTGGATCTGAGCCGGCGTACGCCGGATGCGGCGCCCTTTGCGTTTCCGGTGGGATGTCCGTCGTGTGGCACGACTCTTCTGCGTGCGGAGGATGAAGCGGCGACGCGTTGCCCGAATGGGCGGTGTGTTGCGCAGGTTCGTCGGCGGATTGAGCATTTCGCCGCGCCGGCGGGTGTGGGTATCAACGGGCTGGGACCGGTGCAGATCGAAGCGCTGGTGAACGCGAACAAGGTTTCAAGCGTGACGGATCTGTATCGGTTGCGACGCGAAGATGCGGTTTCGGAGCGGATACTGACGGAGATTGAACGCAGCAAGCGGGCGGACTTGGGCCGGTTTATTTTTGGGCTGGGCATCCCTGGCATAGGACGGAAAACAGCCGAAGCGTTGGCGACTCGTCACGGGAGCCTGGCGATTCTGGCGAAGGCACGGGATGCAGAGTTGACCGATGCGACCCGCGGGCTGATGGCGGAATTGGTTGCGCTTGGGGTGAATCCGCAGGCCGGGGTGAAGATGACAAGGAGTGGGCCGGGGCCGCTCGCGGGGAAGACGGTCGTATTGACTGGTTCTCTGAAAGGTTGGTCTCGTGCGGAGGCCGCAAAACGCATCACAGCCGTCGGCGGGCGCACCACGACCAGCGTGAGCCGTCGAACCGATTGGGTCGTGGCGGGTGAAGGTGCCGGCGCGAAGTTGGACGAGGCGCGTGTGCTGGGCGTTCCGGTGATTGATGAGGCTGAGTTGCTGCGGCTGCTGCAAGAATCGCAGGCCGGTGAGTGATGAGACCTTTACGCCGGCCCGGGTCGGCGCACGCTGTTTGCAATTTACATGGACTCCCCGGAACTCACCGAACAGCAGGCTTTCTTGGTGCTAAATGCGCTGCCGAACATCGGTCCGATCACACTGAACCGACTGTTGGTCGAACTCGGTGACGATCCGCGCGCCGTGTTCACGGCCGGTGCCCGTCGCTTGGAGGAGGTGCGCGGTGTGGGGCCGGCCATCAGCGGAACCATCGCGCGTTGGCGTGAGTATTTTGACCTCCCGCGGGAGGAGGAGCGCATGGCGACGGCGGCGACGACGTTTATCACATCGCGTGATGCCGCGTATCCGAAGTTGCTGCGCGAAATCGACAGTCCTCCGATCGGGATGTATCGAAAAGGTAACTACGATTTTTCGCGGCCGAGCGTCGCGATTGTCGGCAGCCGGCGCACGACGCTCTATGGACAGAGCGTGGCGAAGAAGCTGGGCGCCGATCTGGCGCGCCTGGGTTTTTGCGTGGTGAGCGGGCTTGCACGCGGCATCGACACGGCGGCGCATGAAGGAGCGTTGTCGGTGGGCGGAAAAACCGTCGCGGTGTTGGGCAACGGCATAGATATCATTTACCCGGCGGAGAACCTTGGACTGTATCGGCAGATCGGGGAGACGGGTGCGATCCTCTCGGAGTTTCCCTTTACGCGTCGCGCCGACAAACAGTCCTTCGCGATGCGCAATCGGATTGTTGCGGGCATTTGCGAGGCGGTCGTGGTGGTGGAAAGCGACGTGAGCGGCGGTTCAATGATCACGGCGCGCTTTGCGGGAGAGCAGGGGAGGCTGATCTTTGCCGTGCCGGGGCGTATCGACCAACCATCGAGCGCGGGCTGTCACCAACTTATCCGCGACGGGGCCACGTTGCTTACGAGCATTGACGATATTTTGAGCGAGTTGAACTACCTTGATGGTCTGCGTCCGTCGCCGATTCCGGAGAAGACGGCCGGCGGCACCGCGCTGGCGGCATCGAATCTCACGCCGGAGGAACAACAGGTCTATGCCTGCTTTGCGGGCGGCGCGCTCGTGTCGATCGACCAGATTAGCGCGCAAACCAATCTGCCGACGTCGCAGCTGTCGGCCACGCTGATGATGCTGGAGCTGAAGCGGCTCATCGTAAAACGCGCCGACGGCACCTTTGAGGCGCGGTGATGGTCATGAGCGCCGCTGATCACAATCTATCGAAATCATTCAAAATCTATCATTGGTCACGGCTGACGTCGCCGGTAATCCGATTTGGTCGGTAGAACGTGAGGATGTCCCATCGTGTTATTCTTAACGAAACATCCTATTTTGGTCCGGGGTCGCGCGCGGTGCTTCCGGGCGAGATCAAGCGCCGCGGCTTCAAGAAAGCCTTCTTCGTAACCGACAAGGAACTCCTTAGGTTCGGTGTGGCGCAGAAGGTGATCGCCGTGCTCGACGAGGCCGGGATCGCCTATGCGATTTACGACGACATCAAGCAGAACCCGACCATTGCGAACGTCACGAACGGCATCGCCGCCTTCAAACAATCCGGTGCCGACTTCATTGTGGCGGTGGGTGGAGGTTCATCCATCGACACGGCCAAAGCCATCGGGATCGTTGTCACCAACCCGGAGTTCGCCGACATCACCTCGCTCGAGGGCGTCGCCCCGACGAAGAACCGGAGCATCCCGATTATCGCGCTGCCCACCACCGCCGGAACAGCCGCAGAGGTCACCATCAACTATGTCATCACCGACGAAGCCGCGGTGAAGAAGATGGTGTGCGTGGATCCCAACGACATCCCCGTACTATCCATCGTTGATGCCGAGCTCATGTATTCGATGCCGAAGGGACTGACCGCCGCGACGGGCATGGACGCGCTCACCCATGCGATCGAGTGCTACATCACCAAAGCCGCCTGGACGCTGACCGACATGTTCGCGTTGCAGGCGATTTCGATGATCTCGACCCACCTCGCCGAGGCGGTGAACAACCCGACGTCGTCCGAGGCGCGCGATGGCATGGCCGTGGCGCAATACATCGCGGGCATGGGTTTCTCCAACGTCGGCCTTGGCATTGTGCATTCGATGGCTCATCCGCTGGGGGCGTTTTACGATACGCCTCACGGGATCGCCAACGCCGTGCTGCTGCCTTACGTGCTCGAATATAATGCGCCCGCCGCCGCACCCAAATATCGCGAGATCGCCCGCGCGATGGGGGTGTCCGGCGTGGAGACGCTCGCCGAGACGGCCGCCGTGCGTGCGGCGATCGACGCGGTGAAAGCGCTTTCCAAAATCGTGGGGATTCCGGAGCGACTGCGTGAGATTGGAGTCAAAGAGGAAGACCTGCCGCGTCTGGCTGTCGCCGCCTTCGGCGATGTATGCACCGGCGGTAATCCGCGCACGACCTCCGTTGCCGAAATTTTGGAAATTTACCGCAGGGCCTTCTGAGCAGCCGGTACCGATGGTTGATCGCCCGCTTCACCTCTGGGGAGCGGGCGAATGTGTCGGAAGGTCGGCGCATCGCGGCCGAATTCGGTTCAGGGCCACGCAAGGGTGGCGCCGTCGCGGAGCGTGCGGCGGATCTCACCTGTGGCCGAGCGCCACACGACGAGCAGTTCCCAAGCGGCGGGGGCGTGGGACGACAGCCCAAACAGCTCAGGTTTGATATCCACGGGCAGGTCGCCACGTGAAGCCATGCTCATGAGTTTGTGGGTGACGTTGATCCCCTGTGCATGGGGGCCATATTGTGCTTCGACGAGCGTCAGCTGTGGACGAGGCCAGGGAAGTCGTTCGAAGCCTCCTTTCCCGCCGTTCGATGATCCGGACAAGTGGTTTTCGCTGATCAGACCGCCTTCATTGTGGGTGCGAAACGTTTTCTCGTCCACGGGTACCCAGAGCGATCCGGAATCGACGCCGTGCACCTGGGTTGAAAGCAAGAAAAAGTATTTCGGATCGATGCGCTCCTGTTGCCACCCTCCGGCCAATTCGGAAGCCGGCACGCGCATGAGATATCCCTTGATCTCCAGCTTGCGGCTGAGGGTGTAATGGTCGGGGATTTGCTCGACGAAACCGCCGTTTTGTTGGGCCAGATTTATCTGATCCTGGATGAACGTTTGGTCATCGGGGGCCAGGGTAGTTGTTGGGATTTGAAAGTAAGCGGAGTCACTCGCCCTGCGAATGATGACCTGGCCGTCCCGGGCGGAGACCAATGAGCCTTCAAACGAGCGTCCATTTTGATCGACCCAAGTGCGCGGCGAAAGATTCGGTCCGTTGAGCACGGCATCGGTCGGCGCCGTGACGGTGGGAGCGGGGAGCGCCGGGGCGGAACGGTATTTCCGCAGAACCGGGATTGAGGCTGAGACGATCAGCACAAAAACCACGAGACGTACAAAGATCTTCATTGGCAGAGGGTTTTGTGCGACAGAATGCCGGATTCAAGCCGGTAGCAACGTTGGCTCCGAAATTTGTGTCTCGGCGATGTTGAGGGACGCGCAGGCGTTGGCTCAGGCCGCCACCCAGGTGGTGCGCGCGGTTTTGGGAGGAAGCGTGAGCATGAGCATCACGACGACCTGACTGAGAACAAACGCGACAAGCCACCAGAAAGCCGAGTCCATGAAGCCGTAGCTGTGCAGACCGACGCCGAGCATGTTCACGCCAAACCAGCTCCAAGCGGTGACAATGTTGCCGAAGATCGCGAGGGCCATGAGGCCGCGTTGCTTGACGAGTCCGCCCCACCGCGCGTGGAGGATGAGGGAAGTCCACAGCACGAGAATGAGCGCACCGTTTTCCTTGGGATCCCATCCCCAGAAGCGACCCCAGGATTGGTCGGCCCAGATGCCGCCGAGTACGGTGCCGACGAAGCTGAACAGCGTGGCGAAACACACGACACCGTAGACCATGTTGGTGAGCGAATCGGCGGTCTTGGAGTCGAGCGAGCGGGTGAACCGGCCGCGGAAAACATAGATGATTGCGAGGAAGCCGGCGAGAAACGCGGCGGAGTAGCCAACGACCATCGTGACGACATGGGTCGCCAGCCAGAAGTTGGAATCAAGCACGGCGCGCATCATCTCCAGCGTATCGCCGCTGAGCGCGAGGTGGTGGGCCACCAATAGCGTGGCGAAGCCGATGAGCGCGGCGGCGACGCTGCCGATGGCGTTTTTGTAAGCGACCTCGAGCACGAGGCAGAGCGAGACGGCTCCCCAGCCGACGAACAGGGCCGAAGAATAGAGGTTCGTCACGGGTGGGCGACCTTCGAGCCACATACGAATGGCGATGCCGGCGGTCGTGAGCGTCCAGGCGAGTCCCACGATCCACAGAGCCGAGCGGCCCAGCGAGTCGGGCCATTTAAGCCAGGAGAAGATCGCGAGGAGGAAGGCGACCACGTAGAGGACGGCGCTGGTATAGAAGGGCTGGGCAGAATTGAAGCGGGCCTCGACATCGCACCGGTTGAGCAACGAAGGAATATCGCGATCACGCCGGGCGCGGTAGGCGCCAACGGCTTGGTTAAAGGCTTCGGGGCGTTCGCCCCGCCAGGCGAGGCCGAGGTCGATGTAGGTTTTCATCGCCGGGTTGAGACGGCCGCCGGGGATGCTCTCGCGAAGGGAGGCGCCGGCGTTTCTCCAGCCGGTTGGATCGCCAGGGTTGGCGGTCGGGGGAATCGGAAGGAGATAGCCGAAGGCCTCCATCGCGGCGAACCCGGAGGAGAGTTCGGTCATGGCCTTGGCGGCGGCTTCATCGTGGGGTTGGCCGGCCCGTTTGGCGGTGATGGCGGCAAGACCCGCGGGAACCGTTTGCTCGAAGGCGGCGAGTTGTTCGAGGTAACCCTGCGTGGTGGAGGCAACCAGGCTGTCTTGCAGGCGCTGGCAGAGGACAATCGCGTTCCTCAGTTTGATGACGGCGCGTTGAAACGGAGTGCGGACGGCGGTTTCAACTTCGTCGGCGAGCCTGGACTGACGATCGAGTTCGCCGAGCCCTTTGGATAGTTGAGCGAGGGAAAAGCGTTTGTTGCCGGCGCCGTCCTCGGGGGCGAGTTTGAAGAGCGCGAGCACGTCGGGGTGGACGATCTCGAAGGTCTGATACGTGTTGGCCAGCTCGGGGCGGTAAAGCGTATCGAGGAGCCATTCGGATGGGGAGAGGGTGCGGCCGTCGGGCGTGGTTACGCGCTGGCGTCCCTGGGTGACGAGCAGGGTGGTGCGGGCGACGGTATCCAACGGCTTGATACGACCGTTTACGAGTGTGGGCAGGCGACCGAATGCAATGGTGTCGTAGTCTCCGGAGCTGCGCGGGGGCAGGAGCGTGGCGATCACGGCGGCGACCATGGCCGAGAGGACAAGCGCAGGCGCGAGCCGCGGGCGCCGACGGACGGGGGCACCGGTGTGTGCCGGGCCGTCGCGATGGTGGCGGCGTTTGTTGACAAAGCCGACGAGGTGGATGCCGAACTGGATGACGAACCCCAGCGTCATGATTGCGCAGGCGATGTAGGGAATGAGCCAGCTGGGGTTGCGCACGACCTGGAGGATCGTGGTGGTGTCGTTGTTTTCGTAACCGGACTGGTAGAAGGCGAGCCCGGCGTAACGCAGCGGGTTGTTCATGTAGATGAGCACCTCGCGGTCGTCGCGGCCATCGGGCGTGGTCAGACGGATGCGGCTGGAGAAGTTTTTCGGGATCTCGGTGCCGGCGTAGCGATCATGGCTGAACTTCAGGAGCGTGAGCGAAAAGGGCTTGTAGTGGCGGGCGAAGCGGAGGGCGATTTGCCACGAGCGACCGGCATGCTCGAAGCGTTGCGGCTCCATGAGGTGGACGGAGGTGAGCCAGGTGCCGACCGGGCCGTCGGAGCCCAGCAGTTCGACGTAGGCGGTGGGCACGTTGCGCTCGTCTTGTTTATAGGTGAGCGGAAGAGCGGTGGCGACAATCTGGTCGCCCAAATCGCGGATCGCGGGCGCTCCGGTGTTGTGTGCAGAGGGACGGGACTGAAGAGACGAGTTGGGGAAATAGGATTTCACCTTCACTTGGAAGGGCAGCTTGGGGTGCTGGACGGTGTCCTGCCTGGCGAGGACTGCCTCGGGAATGGCGATGACCTCGTCGAAGTCGGGATTGGTGACATCGGTGATGACCAGTTCGACGGCGCGGTAGCTTTCGGAGTAGTTTTTGGTCTCTCCTTGATCGAGGCGCATTTGATACTCGTCCTGCATGATACCGGAGAAGAGTTCGCCCAGGAGGAGGAGGATCAGTCCGGCGTGCACGAGATGAATGCCGGTCTTCCGCGCGCTGAGTTTGAAGCGATAGATATGCGCGCCGATGAGATTGACGAGGAGCAGCCCGCCGATCGTGTAGCCACCGGGAAAAATCGCGAGGGAGAGGTCGCCGAAGTGCGCGAATACGGCGAAGGAATGAAACCATTTTTCCTGCACGGCCCAGATGCCAATGTGCACCTGGTCGAGCGTGGCGCCGAGGACCAGGATGATCGAAAAACCGATCAGGATGACCGTGAACTTGAGGGAAACGAGGGCGTCGCGGAGGTCGCGTAAGAAAGTGATCATGGCGGGTCGGCGGGCGGAGCAGGACGTGCGGCAAGCTGGGACGAAGCGGTCTTATGAGAGCAGATGAGGGGGCGTTATCCTCAAGGCGCGTGACTATGGCAGAGGCGGGGTCCTGGCGGCTGCGCATTTCTTGCCCTGTCGTAGGCGGGGGTTGGCCGGAATCGAGGACAATTGCCTGCATTTTGGGCTGTGTCGTGGACGGGCCAGACAACGGTTGCGCATATGATCACAACCCATGCGCAGCCCCGCCGAGGGCGATAAGATACCCTGATGGGGCAATCGACCACTTGAGCTAACCCTATATCCTCCTATGAACACTCGATCCAAAATTACCCTGACTGGTCTGGCCCTGCTGCTCACCTCGCTCGTATCCCAAGGCGCTCCGGTAGCGGAGAACTGGGAAAATCACTGCGCCAAGTGCCACGGCGCCGACGGCAAAGGTCAGACCAAGATCGGGAAGAAACTCAAGGTTAAGGACTACACCGACGCCACGGTTCAGGCCGAGTTGAAGGACGACGAGATGATCAAGGCGACCGCCGAGGGCGTTGTTGACGCCGCCTCCGGTAAGGAACGGATGAAGGCTTTTAAGGATGAGCTCTCCGCGGACGAGATTAAGGAACTCGTCGCCTACATCCGTAAGTTCAAAGGTTGAATCGATTTTGATTCATTCGCTCAGTTCGTACCCATCACACGGATACGAACTGGGCTTTTTTTCGCCGCGCTTTCCACCCTGTCCCCCGGTTCCATTTTCATCCCATGTCTGCAACCGATCCCGTTCCGGCATCCGCAGCCTCCAAGGCGCCTTCTCACTTTAACAACTGGATCAGTGCGATTGGCGCCGTGTTGACCGCCGGAGCGCTCTTCTCGTTTGCGCTGCTTGTATGGATGGACTTCACGGAGGGTGACAAGAATCCCTACCTTGGGATCTTCACCTACATTGTTGCGCCGGGATTCTTAATCGCGGGTATCGCGACGGTTTTTTTTGGGGCGTGGGCGCAACGACGTTGGGCGATCAAGCACGCCGCCGCACCCGGCAAGTGGCGCTTGAATTTTTCAAACCCGGCCCATCGCCGGTATATTTATACCTTCGGCGCCGCGGCGGTGGCGTTCCTGGTGCTCAGCGCGTTTGGCAGCTATCAGACCTACCATTATTCGGAGTCCACCCAGTTTTGCGGAGAAGTCTGTCATGAGGCGATGAACCCCGAGTTCGTCACCTACAAACGAGGATCGCACGCCCGGGTCGACTGCGTGGAGTGTCACATCGGTTCCGGCGCCGAGTGGTTCATCAAGGCCAAGATCAATGGCACTCACCAATTGATCGCGTATGTTACCGACAACTACAACCGACCGATCGAGACTCCGCTGAAGAACCTGCGCCCCGCACAGGATATCTGCGAGAAATGTCATTGGCCCGAGAAATTTCACGGCAACATTGACGTGAATTACACGCACTTTTTATCCGACAAAGAGAACACCCCCTACAACGTTCGCATGCTCATGCGCGTCAACCAAGGCCAGCCCGGCAGCCCTCCCGGAGGCATCCACTGGCACGTCAACAAAGACGAACGC
>JANJTQ010000095.1 GCA_024711005.1 Opitutaceae bacterium
GCCTTGATCTGCGCGGGCGAATGCTGAAGCGCAAGGAACGGAGTCTTCGCCAGCCCGATGCCATGCTCGCCGGAGATCGCTCCGCCCAGCTTCACGACCTGAGCCATCAACTGGCCGACCGCTTTCTCGGCACGCAGGTACTCGGCACGATTGTCCCGGTGATACATGATGTTCACGTGCAAGTTGCCGTCGCCGAGATGCCCGAACGTCGGAATCGCCAGCCGCGAGGACTTGCGCAACCGGTCGAGGAACAGGACAAATTTTTCATAGCTGCGCATGGGGACGACGATGTCCTCGTTCAGCTTCGAATCCCCCAGCGCAAACATCGCACCCGAGCACTTGCGGCGCACCTCCCACAACTCCTCGGCCTCGACGCGGTCGCGCGCCTCGCGGAACGCCAGGGTGTTCGCCTTCGCCCACGCCATCACCACGTCTTTCTGCTCGGCGAGCTCGGTCGCCGAACCGGCAAGCTCAAGCAACACCACCGGACGTCCCGATTGTCCGGCGAACACCGTCTTGCCGGTTTTCGTTTCGGCGCATTGCACCGCGTAACGATCCAAGAATTCGCAGATCGCCGGTTGCACGCGTTGGGCGAAAAGCGCCCGCACCGCGCGAAACGCCGCCGCCTCGTCTTCGAACGACGTGAGCAAGGTCCACCGCGCCGCGGGCAACGGGATCAGTTTCAACGTCGCCTCGGTCACCACGCCGAGCATCCCCTCGGCGCCAATCCACAGGTCGCGCAGGTTGAAGCCCGACGAGAACTTCTTGGTGGCCGTGCCCCACTCGACGTATTCGCCGGTTGGCAAAAAACCCTTCAGCGCCACCACGAAATCGCGGGTAACCCCGTATTTGCCCCCGTGCATACCGCCCGCGTTGCAGGCAATGTTTCCGCCGATGGTCGAGTATTTCTTCGATGCCGGATCGGGCGGATAAAACCAGCCGAGCGCCTCGACCGCCTTGTGAATTTCACCCACCACGGCGCCCGCCTGCACCTGGGCGAAGCCGGCGTCGGCATCCACGGCGATTTTGTTCCAGCCCGACAGGTCGAGCACCCAGCCTCCGGCGATGGGCGACCCGGACCCGGTCAGCGACGAACCCGCGCCGCGCGCCGTCACCGGCACCTTGTATTTATTGGCCAGAACCAGCGCATCCGAGATGTCCGCCTTGGTCCTGGGCTTGATCACCGCCTCGGGCAAAAATGACAGTTTGCTGCCGTCAAATGATGCCGCGAAGAGCACATCGTGGTCGGTCGACACACGGCGGCCGAGTTTGCTTTTGAGTTTCCGAGTCGCTGGTCCGAAGGAAGGCATGGAAGTGTTTTCACATTCCGGCGATAGTCCTCGCGCTTCAACCCGATAAAACGGGATCTCCTTCAATCCCCCACCATGACCCGCGTCCTTCTCACAACCACTTCGTTCCAAGACACTCCCGGCGCCCACCACGACATGCTGGCCACCGCCGGCTACGAAATCGTGCGCGAGCGCGGCCCGCTCACCGAGGCCCGCATGCTCGAACTGGCCGGCGAGTTCGACGCCTTTCTGTGCGGCGACGACGCCATTACCGCCGAGGTCATCGCCAAGTCCCTGCCCCGCCTCAAGGTCATCAGCAAATACGGCATCGGTCTCGACAAGATCGACGTGAAAGCCGCCTCCGCGTCCAAGATCCCCGTCCTCTTCACCCCGGGCGTCAACCACACCACCGTCGCCGAGCACACCTTCCTCCTCCTGCTCGCGCTTGAGAAAAATTTCCTCTTCCACACCGACTCCACCCGTTCCGGCGGCTGGAAACGCAAGACCGGTCACGAGCTCGCCTCCAAGACGATCGGCATCGTCGGCCTCGGCCGCATCGGCAAGGAAGTCGCCGTCCGCGCCCGAGCTTTCGGCATGGAAGTGATCGCGTTTGATGTCTATTGGGACGAAGCCTTTGCCGCCACCCACCAGATCCGGCGTGCCGCGACCAAGGAGGAGGTCTTCACGACCGCCAACTACATTTCGCTCCACACCAACCTCACCCCGGAGACCCGCGACATGATCAACGCGTCGTCCATCGCCACGATGAAGAAAGGCGCGATCATCCTCAACTGCGCCCGCGGCGAGATCGTCCACACCGCCGATATGGTTGCCGCCCTCCAGTCCGGCCAGCTCGGCGGCTATGGAGCCGACGTGCTCGACGTAGAGCCCCCGCCTCCCGACCACCCGCTGCTCAAGCTCCCCAACGTGGTGATCACCCCGCACATCGGCTCGCGCACCGCCGAAAGCGTCCAACGCCAGGCCTGCTGCTCCGTCGAAAACCTCGTCCGCTTCCTCTCCGGCCAAAAACCCATCGCCCAGGCGAACCAGTTCTGACGAACCAAGGGCTGAAAGACTGAAAGGCCGAAGGGCTGAAACGCCCCCGGCCGCCCGGATCCCACGCCCGCACTCCACACCTTCAGCTTTTCAGCCCTTCAGTCCTTCAGCCTTCCCCCCCATGCCCGAACTCTTCCACGTCGTACCCGAAGCCCAGCACAACGCCCTTGTCGCCGCCGCGTATCAACACCGCGGATACCTCGCCGACGAGTCCGCCGAAGGCGCGCGCTTCTGCGCCGAGGCCTCCCGCCACGGCATCCGCACCCACAACGGCATCAAGGCCCTCCACCTTGACCACCTCTTCGGCTCCGGCTCGAAGGGCTGCGTCCCCGGCGCGCAAATCGAGGAAATCCCCTCGCGCTTTCCAGCCGTCAAAATCTGGAACGCCAACAAAAAACTCGGTCAGGCGACCGCCTACCGTGCGATGGACGAAGCCATCCGGCTCGCCGACCAATACGGCGTCGGCACCGTCTCCGTGGACAACGCGTTCCACTACCTCTGGGGCGGCGGCTACGTGATGGACGCCGCGCGCCGCGGCTACATCGCCTACACCAACTGCACCGCCGCGCTCGCCGAGGTGGTTCCCTTTGGCGGCAAGTTCCCCACCCTTGGCACCAACCCGCACTCGTGGGGCTTCCCCACGACCGAAGCGATCGGTTATCCGATCGTGATCGACTGGGCCACGTCCGTCGTCGCCATGGGTCGCGTCCAGCAACTCAAGCGTGAAGGCAAACCCCTCCCGCCCCTCGCCGCGGTCGACAAAGACGGCAACCCCACGACCGATCCGAACCTCGCCGTTTCGCTCCTGCCCTTCGGCGCGCACAAAGGTTACGGACTTTCCCTCATCAACGAGATCGTGGGCGGATTCATCGGAGGCTCGCTGCCGACCATCCGTAACCGTTGGGACCAGGTTTTCACCGGCGAAAAAGGCACCTGCTGTTTCTACTTCCAGGTCGTCCATCCGGACGCCCTCAACGCCGGCGCGTTTGCCCAAGGTCGCGATCAAAAGGCCAACGTAAAGGCCGTCATCGCCGACGTCCTCGGCCACGGTAACGACAAGTCGATGCTCCCCGGCCAGCTCGAAGCGGGTTGGGCGAAGCACACGGCGGCCGCTGGTGGCCTGCTCTTCAGCAAAGCCGAGATCGAGGCGTTCAACGAACTCGCCACCGAGTCCGGCCAGCCGCTGTGGGATGTCGCCTCCTTCAAGACCGTCACGATCTGAGCCGACGGTTTTGAACCGGCAGTTCTGAACCACTAATGGGCACTGATTATCACTAATCCCGATCTCCGAAAATCGGTCCGGGTTAGTGTCCATTAGTGATCATTAGTGGTTTAAATACTCGTCTGCCGTCAGGAGGTGGCATGGTCATCCTGACCATGATTCGATCCTCACGGGCACCTTGAAGCCATTTTAAGGCGTGAAACATGCCGCGTATCCACCACAAGTTCCTCCAAATGAATGCCAAGGCCATAACAGGAACGGTGATAGGTCTACTGCTGATCTGCACAGAATGGTTAACACTGCCACGGTTTTCAGCCTACGTGAGTGGCGGACAAACAAGGAAGTTACGCTCCCAAATGATGTCCGGATGGAGATTGAGGACTCATGGACTATTCCAGGAAAACAGTGGGGGCAGCTTCTTCGTATTCGGTCATTTTGGCATAATGGCACACCGTTCACTGACCACCAAATCACGGCGTCCATACTGGACGAACAGGGCAAAAAATTAAATAGCCGCAGTTGGGTTGTTCCACTGGCTCAGCCTGAAAATGAATCCACTATGTTTTTATGGGAATTTGCCATCCCCGACGACGCGCCAATACCAAACAGGCCGGTGCTACATCTGAATCTAAAATCCACCAAAACCTTGGAGGGCGACAGGCAGATAAACATTCCATTCTCCTTCTACAACGTCCCTCCCGATAAAGAACGTATCTACACTGCGTATCCCTACGGCGATGAACCGAAAGGATCGTGATTCGCCAAGCGCGGTCGGCGCTGTAAGAGGGTCCGGCGCTCCACTCGGGTCGGGCACCGGCCGCAGGGGGCCATTGGTAATCATTAGTGGGTTAAAAATTCTGCGTCTGCCGCAGGCACTGCGAGATTCGTTCCGCCGCGAAAGCGAAGTCTACCGGCTCAAGACAAGGAGTCATCTGCTACAGCCCAGCTCAGACAGGCGAAAGCATCCCGGTTAAGTTTCAACGAAGTCTTGGCGATGAGCCGATACCCGCACTAAGTTGCGTCACGATGATCCCGGCTCGCGCACGTTCACGCACCGCTCCGTTTTCCTTGGCCGCTGCGAAGCCGAAGATTGAGCAAAGCGCCGCGATCCGCGCAGAAATCGACCGCCCCCGCACGCTCGCTCGCGTTCCCGTCACGCTGCCCAACGGCAAACCTGTCACGCTTTCCGCTGGCAGACAAAATCCGTTGATCAAAGCCGTCGTCGAAGAGTTCTGCCCGAGGTTCACCCCTGGCGCGGTTATTGCTCACCTCGCCGATACCGGAAACAAGTTCCCGCACCTCGATCAGACCTACCTCGCCGCCCTCGGCATCCAACTCAATCCTGCCACCAAAATGCCCGATGTCGTCTCACACGACACGCGCCACAACTGGCTCATCTTGGTTGACGCCGTCACGAGTGCCGGGGTCGTGGACAACACACGACGCATGGAGCTTAAGCAGCTCTTCAAAGGCTCCAAAGCCGGGTTGATTTTCGTAACCGCGTTCGAGACCCGCCAAGCCATGCAGCCCTTCGCGAGTGAAATATCATGGGAATCCGAAGTCTGGATCGCCGAAGCCCCCGACCACCTGATCCACTTCAACGGCGAACGCCTCGTCGGTCCGTATTCGGATGTGATGCCTGATTTTAACAAGCACCGGCCTCACCATTTTCCGTCCGTTCGTCATCTAGGGATTTAATGTCTAGCGAAATGAATAATGACGAGGATGAGCGAACTCTCCGTGATGTTGTGCTCTACGCACGCACCGGCAAGGCAGACAAACTACAGATAATCCTAGATTCGCATCCCGATTTGCTGGAATTGGATTATGAGGATTTCACGCCGATCATGCATGCTTCGTTTTGTGGAAAGGCGTCTACCGTAGCCATGTTGTTGGAGCGGGGCGCAGATTACTCCCGAAAAACTAACGAAGGCTTTACGCCTCTAATGCTTGCCGCCCACCGTGGCGCTACCGAGTGTGTGCGGCTTCTTCTTGCTGCGGGCGCCGATCCTGAGGGTAAAGATCATGGAGGGCGAACCGCTCTTGATCATGCTGTAGAACGGAAAGCCAAAGAAGTCGTTGAACTGCTCCGCCCTCTCGTGCGTGCCCCATGGATTGGGCACAACCTAGCCCACCTCACAAAGACCGACCCCTTGTTGGCTAGACAGGCGGAGGAGTTCATCAACAAAGCCATTTCCGATGGGCAACGAGGATCAATCGATCCTTGGCGTACGAAGGGACCCTGGCCGGAGTGGTATCGTAGGCTATTGAGTTCTGCACCTTTGGCGGGATTGGTGTTCACCACTAAATATCCAGGCCGGGACTGGGTAGCCTCCGGCACTTTCATGCGGGGGAGTGAAATTGATGCTGCCCTTAATGATGCAGCTTTCCTGTTCGATGAGTTTGGGAGTTTTGGGGTCATTCCCATTGCCTACGGGGACAATGGGGATTTCTGGACCATTAAGCATGATGGGACGTCACACTCGCCGGTGAGCCTTTGGGATCTGAGCGCGATGAAGCCTATAGAAGCGTCGCCGTCTTTCGTTGATCTCCTAAAAGGAGCGGGCACCCGGTTGCCCTAGATCGAGCCGATGTCGTTGGGCCGAGTATTGCTGTATTTCGGATCGATAAGGAAGTGGACCGAAACGTTTCGGAGCGCCTGCGAGCAGGCGGCCTACGAGTTCGGAGACGGGGAGCGGAGTCCCTGCCCTCCTCTGTGTAGCCTTTGTGCCTTTGTGATGAATAAGTTCGGATCGGCCGGGGATAGATTCGGAAAAAACCTGAAGCCGGGGGCGGCGTGACGGGTCACGCCGTCGAAAGCGGCGAGGGCTCGCCGCACTCCATATTCGCCTCAGCCTGAAAGCTGTAGCTGAAAAACGCAGAGAAAATGATCACGCCCCGGGGCCGCGGAAAGCGGCAGACCCCGCGAGGAGGGATCGGCCGCTTGGGTTTTGCGGCGCGAGCCGCGCGACGCAGCGCACGGCCCGGCCCTGCGGGAGTTGGATCAGAGACGGCCTTCGATCAGGCCGAGGGGGAGCGCTTCGGGCTGTTCGGGGCGGGAGACGATCTCGATGCTCGTGCCGGTCTTCGATGACTGTTCGAACGAGTGCATGACCTCCAACGCATGATAGGCCAGCGCGCCGCTTGCGCGGTGCTTGCGCTTGCCATCGCTCAGAATCGCGTAGGCGAGGTCGGCGGCGCCGATGCTGCGCGAGTTCATCAGGTAGCGGTGGCTGAAGGCCTGCGTCTGCCACTCCTTGGTCGCGGGCGTCCAGAGCTGGATCGGTCCGCCGAAGGTGTTCGGATCGGGTGCCTTCATCGAACCTTCGGTGCCGTAGATCTCGATGGGGCTGTGTCCGTGCGCATACACGTCGAACGAGATACTCGTGGTAATGACCGCGCCGGAGTGGAATTCCAGCGAGCCCGAGTAGTGAGTCGGAATCGCGACCGGAAGCAATTTTCCGAACTGCTCCTTGCAGGTGGCAATGCGCTGCTCGAAGGCCTTGGTCGTGATCGCGCTCACCCGCTTCACCGGGCCGAGCAAATGCACGAGCGCCGTGATGTAATACGGACCCATGTCGAACATCGGGCCGGCGCCGTTCTCGTAGAAGAACGATGGATTGGGGTGCCAGCTCTCGGGACCGCGACTCATCATGAAGGCGGTGCCGCCGACCACCTTGCCGAGCCAGCCGTCGTCGAGAAGCTTGCGGCAGGTCTGGTAACCGCCGCCCATAAAGGTATCCGGCGCGCAGCCGACGAGCAGTCCCTTGGACTCCGCGGTCCGCATCACCTTCAACCCGTCCTCCAGGCTCACCGAAAGGGGCTTTTCGCTGTGGACATGTTTGCCGGCGGCGAGCGCGGCGAGGCTCACCTGCGCATGCACTGCGGGGATGGTCAGGTTGATAACCAACTGCACGTCCGGGTTGGCGAGGAGTTCGTCCACGGTCTGAGCCTTGCAGTCGTTTTCCGCGGCCTTGGCCTCGGCGAGCGCGGTGTTGAGGTCCGCGCAGGACACGACCTTGAGGACCTCGAAGAGCTTCGCTCCGTTGAAGTAGGCCTGCG
The DNA here is from genome assembly GCA_024711005.1 of Opitutaceae bacterium. Classification (GTDB taxonomy): domain Bacteria; phylum Verrucomicrobiota; class Verrucomicrobiia; order Opitutales; family Opitutaceae; genus Rariglobus. The sequence continues at coordinate 7,630 of JANJTQ010000095.1, forward strand.
AGATGTTGCCGCAGCCGATGATTCCGATGCCGATTTTGTCTGCCATGATGGAGAAGGTTGTCTGAAGTTTTGGATTTTTAACGCAAAGACGCAAAGGCGCGGAGGCGGCGCTAACGAACGAGAGGAATACTCTCGTTCGCGAGTCCTGCACTTTTTTGCGGTCCGTTGCGCCTCCGCGTCTTTGCGTTGAAAACGAGCGATTGGTTTGGGCGAACGTATTACTTGGTGCCTTGGGCGATCTTGTTGGCGGTGAGGTAGCGGTAGCTGTCCTTGATGGCCTGCATCATGTCGCCGTCGAAACGGTCGAGCTCGACCGCGATATACTCGGCGTGACGGACCGCTTTCGAGGCTGCAAGCAGGTCCACCTGACCGGTGCCGGCCGCGCGGAACGGAATGGAGTCGCTGACCATGATCTTGCCGCTTTCGGTCTCCGCCGTTTTGAAGGTGGCTTGGTCGGACACAATGCCGTCCTTGAAATGGAGAACTTTGCCGCGTGCCCCAATCTCCTGGATGAACGCCGCCGGATCGAGGCCGGCACGGGCAACCCAGAATACGTCGGCCTCATAGAGCACGGTGTCGGGAGTTTTCTCCAGAAACAGTTGGTAGGCGCGACGACCTTCGACGACCGCGAGATCCCAATCGTGATTGTGGTAGCCGACCTGCAGCCCATGCGGCGCGAGGTTGGCCGCAGCTTCGCAGTAGAGGTCCGCCATGGCCTTCACCTTGTCCAACGAGGCATAGTGCTCCTGAAACTTCGGAGGGCAGCCCGTGATCAGATACTTGTGCCCCATCATGAGAGCCTCGTCGATGATCGCGTTTTTGTTGTCCCCGATCGGAAGCCCGATGTGGGCGGAGGGAGCCTTCAGGCCGAGTTCCTGAAAGAGCTTCGCCGCATCCTTCGCGGTGGTGCCGGGGTAACCCGCCGGTTCGACACAGCCAAAGCCGGTTTCGGCAATGGCGCGGATCGTGCCGGCGTAGTCGTTTTTCGCGAGGTCGCGGACGCTGTAGAGTTGAACGGTGATTTGCGGTGTCATGGGAGATGGTCCGGAGGGCAGCTTGTCAAAAGCTACGTGGGGAGTTAATAGCCTCGACTATACCAGAACTCTTTCCTGGCGCGAATTGACTAAAACTATGAACCACTGGCGAAACCTACCAGCGCGCCTGACGGGGCTCGGCACCTATGCCAGCCCGTTGGGCGGGTCGCGAAGACCGACCTCGGCCTCGCGAGACGAGGTGTTATTCGAAATCATCCAAGAGGGCTCGGTTTACGGCTTTGAGGAAACACCCGTGCTCCACGGGGAAGGCGCGGTGTTTTGCCATCGCGCCGGGCAGGCGTCGGTTTCGGACTCGCCGTCGGAGAGCTACTACCACTGCTATGTCGTCCGATTCAAATGCGGACGGGACGGCCTCCCGGCGGATTGGCCCCGGGTGTTCCAGTGGAAGGATCGCAAGTCCCTGCACGCCTTCATGGAGGAGATGCTACATGCGTTTCACTACGCGGCGCTGGATCACGGCGTAGTGGGAAGTTTGATACTCTCTCGTCTCGAATTCGAACTGGAGCGCTCGCGGTCGTTGGCGCGGACGCAGTCGGTCCCTCCCCAGTTGAGCCTCGCGACCGACTTCATCAACCGGAACTACGCGAAGCCGCTGTCACTGGAGGACGTGGCGAAGGCCGCGGACGTCAGTGTCTCGCATCTGCACATGTTGTTTCGCACGCAACTCGGCGAAAGCCCGCACCAATACCTGATTCAAAAAAGACTCCGCATCGCCGGACACTCCCTGGCCACCGGCAATCAATCGATCAAGGCGGTGGCGGCCGAGGTTGGCTACCCGAACGCGGAGAGCTTTTGCCGGGCGTTTCGGAAGTTCTTCGAACGGTCGGCCTCCGAATATCGGCAGGCGTATTCCCGATAGAAACGACCGGCCGCGGGCCACCTCGGTAACGTATGCCCAAGGGCGACGTGAAATTGAAATACCGCCTCTGGATCGACATGGGCTCGTTCAAGTCCAGCGGACACCCCACCCAAGGGCCATTCGTGCCCGCCCGTCCGCCATGGTCGCTCCCGCTTCTGCATCTGTTTGCCGATGGTGCCGCGTGCGTTTGCGCCGCACATTTGTTGTCGTCGCTTGTGTGCTATCGACGGTCGGGTTCATCCAGATCCGGAAAAACTTAACTCTTTTCCCCTTTTGCCCGCCGCCGCTAGCGTCACCGCTTCGATTCTTCCTCTCTTCATATCCTCAAAGAACCCATGTCCCTCAAAATCCGTCCTGCCTCCGAATGTCTCTACGATCAGATTTCGCTCGGTGAAGTCATGCTCCGCCTCGATCCCGGCGAGGGCCGCGTGCGCACCGCCCGTTCCTTCACCGCCTGGGAAGGCGGCGGCGAGTACAACACCTCCCGCGGCCTCCGCAAATGCTTCAATCTGAAGACCGCCGTCTGCACCGCCTTCGTCGATAACGAGGTCGGCCATCTCGTCGAAGATTTCATCATGCAGGGCGGCGTCTCCACCGACTTCATCAAGTGGCGCGAGGACGACGGCATCGGCCGCACCGTGCGCAACGGTCTCAACTTCACCGAACGCGGCTTCGGCATCCGCGGGGCGGTCGGCGTGCCCGACCGCGGCAACACCGCCGCCTCGCAGCTCAAGCCCGGCGACTTCGACTGGGATCACATCTTCGGCAAACTCGGCGTACGCTGGTTCCACACCGGCGGCATCTTCGCCGCCCTCTCCGAATCCACCGCCGCGATCACCATCGAGGCCGTCAAAGCCGCCAACAAATACGGCACCATCGTCAGCTACGACCTCAACTATCGTCCGTCCCTCTGGAAGACCATCGGTGGACTCAAGAAGGCGCAGGAGGTGAATCGTGAGATCGCCAAGTATGTCGATGTGATGATCGGCAACGAAGAGGACTTCACCGCCTCGCTCGGCTTCGAAGTCAAAGGCGCCGAGAACCTCACGCACATCGAGACCGACGCCTTCAAGGCGATGATCGAAACCGCCGTGAAGGAATTCCCCAACTTCAAGGTCGCCGCGACCACGCTCCGCCACGTCATCACCGCCACGGTGAACGACTGGAGTGCGATCCTCTGGCACGACGGCAAGTTCTTCGAGAGCCGCAAATACCCGGGTCTTGAGATCCTTGATCGTGTCGGTGGCGGCGACTCGTTCGCGAGCGGACTTCAGTTCGGTTTCCTCGCCAAGAACGACCCTCAGGCCGCCGTCGAATACGGCGCGGCTCACGGTGCCTTCGCGAGCACGACCCCCGGCGACACCTCGATGGCCACGCAGAAGGAAGTCGAAAAACTCATCAAGGGCGGCGGCGCCCGCGTGGTGCGATAAGCCGGAGTTTCCCGCCCAGTCGGTTTCAGAGTGCCGATCCTCGGGGCCCGCCACCCGGGGATCGGAATTCAGGAGAAGTGATCCGGGTGGTGTACAGGCTTCTGCCCGTGTTTCCCGATCCCGTGGGCAGGATGCCCATGCCACCCAAACCATCGGGCTTTTTCTGCGACCGCCCGATTCAGCGCAACGGAGCCAGATCGGCGTCCGTCTTTGCGAGTTCGATGAATTCCGCGTCCAAACCGCAGGCCGTATCGAGAAACGCACGCGCATCCGCCAGGTTCCCCAGTTGGGCTTCATAGCAGGCGAGATTGAAATGAAAGATCGCCTCCCGCGGGTGCAGCCCCAGGCCCCGGATCAAGATCGTGCGCGCCTCCTCGATGCCGGAGTGCCGGCGCGTGGCATAGGCCCACTGTATCCAATATCCGGTGACGTCCGGTTCACGTTCGCACAGCACCGCTCCCACCGTGGCGGCCCTCTCCCAGTCGGCGGCCTCGCTGTGGACGATCAGCCACAACGCGAGCACCGGCGTGGCGTCGCGCTCCGCGCCGGTGATCTCCCCGAGCGCCTCCGCGGCGCCTCCTTTGATGCCGAGTGCCAGATAACCCTCGGCATACCCCAATTGCCGGCGCGTGTGAGTGGACAGTGTCATCGCGTTCCCATCCGCCACCGTCGTCGCGTCAACAGGTCCATGGCGTTCAGGAACGCAGGAAGTCGGTGATGCGCGGGATCACCTCGGTGTTCGCGTCGGCCAGCACGTAATGGCCGGCATCTTTAAGATAAAGCGCCTCCGCCTGCGGCAGGCGTTTGCGCCACTCGTTATAGAAGTGGTCGTTGAAACAAAAATCACGACCACCCCACACGATCAGCGCCGGGTTTTGACCAAACTGTTTCAGACCCGCCGCCGTATCGGTCAGCGTACGCCAGGTCGGATGCGACGGATCCATGGGGATGTCTTTCACGAAGGCGTCGACGGCGACGCGATTGGCCCAGGAATCGTACGGCAGCAGGAACCCGCGCTTCTCGTCGGCGGTGAGCTTGCGACGGCACATCGACATCCACACGGCAGGTCCGGCAAAACCGTTTAAGCCGCGCACCAGCGCCGTGCCAGGGAATCCCGTCTTGCAGATCCCGATACGACGAGGGATGTGCGGCGACGGAAACGCGCCGGTGTTGAGGACAACCAGTTTTCCGATGCGTTTGGGATAGCGCGCAGCGTAACCGAAGCCGATCGCGCCGCCCCAATCGTGCACCACCAGATGAATGCGTTTCAATCCGAGGTGGGTGACAAGCGCATCCAAATCCCCGATACGCGCCTCCAGGGTGTACGGATGATCCTGCGGTTTCTCCGAAAGCCCCATGCCGATGTGATCGGGCACAATGCAGCGCCGGTGGGGCGCGACCGCCTGCACGAGTTCGCGATAATAAAACGACCAGGTCGGATTACCGTGAAGCATGAGCACCGCCTCGTCGTCGTCGCCTCCCTCGTCGAGGTAGCTCATGCGCGCGCCACGCGGCGTTGCGAAGGATTTCGGCGTGAAGGGATAGAGCGGCTTAAGCCAATCGGGAATGCGCGTCATGCGGATGTCGGAATCGATCAAATCAGGCGTCACCATTCGAGGGCGAGCATCAGGCAGTTGAGTCCGCTGCCGATGCCGAGCAGCGCGACCTTGGTTCCCTCGGCGACCGCACCCGCCTCGACGGCTTTGGCGAGCGTTGCGGGCAACGCCACCGAGCCGGTGTTGCCGAGGGTTTCGAACGTGGAGAAATCCTTCGCGAGATCGAGGCCGAGCGCCTCGTAGAGTTTGCGCCGGTGCGTGCTACCCACCTGATGACAGATGAAACGATCGGCGGACGCGGCATCGTATCCGGTTTCGACGGTAAACGCGTCCCAAGTGTCCCGGGCCAGCGCGAGCCCCGCCGTGAGCAACGCCTCGCTGTCGGTCTGCATCGCGAGCGCATCGGCGCCGTGGGTATCACCCTGGCAAAGCTCGCTGTGAGCCGTCGCCGCGCGAGCAATGCCGCCGAGGAGGCGGTGCGGACTCGCCCCGGCAGGCAGGAGCGATTCGTGGCACACCACCGCGCCGACGGCGCCCGAGCCGATCGTCAGGTTGGCGAAGAATGGTTTGATGCCGTTGCGATCAAGCGGTGCTTCCAGCAGTGTTTTGAGCGTCTGCTGGACGAGCGGGCCGCCGTTTTCACCGGAAACGATCAGGGCGCATTTGATTTGTCCGCTCTCGATCATTCCGGCCGCGACCGTAAGCGAGTTGAGAAAGCCGAGGCACGCGTTGGAGACGTCGAAGATTTGCGCAGTCGCGGGCAGACCGATCTTGCGATGGGCAAACGAGGCGGTGGCCGGTTCCATCATGTCGCGGCACACGGCGCTGTGAATGAAGAGTTCAACCTGCTCCGCGCGCAGGCCGGACCTGGCGAGGGCGGCCTTGCCGGCGGCGGCACTGGCATCGGACGGACGAGTGCCGACGGGCCAGACGCGTCGTTCGCGAATGCCGGTCATGAGCTCAAGCCGGCCGAACGGAAGTTTCAGGCGCTCGTAGAGCGGACGCAGGCGCTCCTCGACGTCGGTCGTGGTGAGGATCTCGTCGGGTAGTGCGACGGCGAGCGACTCGATGACTGTGTGACGGAAAATCATTGCGGTGTTTTCACGTCCGGCCTCATCGCGAGACGCACGATTTCCTTGTCGAAGAAGTTGCTTCCAAGACCGGCATCGACGGTGACCGTGGTGGCGTTGAGGCCGCTGCTGCGTTCGCTGAGGAGAAACACGGCGGTGTTGGCGACCTCCTGGGTGGACAGGTTGCGCTTACGGAACGTGAGTTTCTCAGCGTAAAGATAACTCTCCAGATAGCCGGGGATGCCGGCGGACGCGCTGGTTTTCAGGGGGCCGGCGCCGACCACATTGAAGCGAACCTCGGTGTCGGCGCTGAACGATTTGGCGAGGAAACGTGACGCCGAATCGAGGGCGGCCTTGATCGGCCCCATGTAGCCGTAGTTGTCGGGCGTGACCTGAAGCGAGGAGATGCCGATCGTCACCACGGACGCGTTTTTCGCGAGGAGCGGCTTGAAGGCGTTGGCCACCTCGACGAGCGAAAACGCGGAGATCGCGGTCGCCTGAAGAAAGTCCTGGCGCCTGGTCTCGTGGAACGGCTTGAACCCCTCGCTGTAGTTGGCGAAGGCGATCGAGTGGACAATGCCGTGAAGGGGGCCGTAACCGGCGGCGGAGATTTCCGCGGCGAGCAATGACGGAGCCCCCTCGGCTTCGACGTCGCATACGAACACCGGCTTGCCGGCGAGAGCGGTTTCGAGGGAGGCTTTGCGGGCGGGAGAACGGACGCTGTAGAGAACGGTGGCCCCTTGCTCTTCCAGCGTCTTCGCGGTGAACCACGCGACGCTCTTCTTGTTGGCGACGCCGAGAACGAGAAAGGTTTTTCCGGTGAGATTAAGGAAGTCGGGCATGGAAAAGGAGTCTCAGAGGAGGTGCCCACGAAACTCACGAAACGACACGAAATAAAACCCGGGCCTGAATCGACGGGATTCGTTTCGTGTCATTTCGCGTGTTTCGTGGGTAAACATATTGAGGTTATTGTTGTGCCTGTTGTTGTTGCTGGCCTTCGGGGGTTTTCCACGCGACGGCGAAATCGACCGTCAGCACGCGCGTGCCGTCGGCTTTCTTGATCGCGCCGCTCATCATCGTGAAGCCGCCCATGACCTCCTTTTTCTTCACTTCGATGACGATTTGGTCCCCCGGATACACCGGGTTGCGAAAACGCACGTCGGCAATCTTCGCGAGCAGCGGAACGCCCTCACCCGGCTTGGCACCGGCGGCCTGCGCCTGGCGGGCCATGAAGAGGGCGCCGGTTTGGAATACGGCTTCGCACAACAAGACGCCCGGAGTGATCGGGGCGTTGGGATAGTGCCCTTTGTAGAAGTCTTCCTCCGCGCGCCACGTGCGACGGGCGATCAGGCTGTCGGCGGTTTCGGAGACGATGTCGTCAACAAACAGGAAGGGAGGCCGGTGCGGGATGAGATCAGTGACGGCTTGGAACATGGAATGTAAACCACACCGTCCGCCTCCCTTTGCTGCAAGTTTGGAAATGGCGCCATCCGCCCCTATTCAATGCCGTTCCAAATCGGCCCCTTGGCCGCAATAACCGGACCTTTCTCTGGCGACGGCGGCTGGGGCGTATCATGCGGAGCCAACTGAAAAACGGGCAGGATCGGATGACCGTTGATTTTTTCGTAGGTTTCGCCGCGTTTTTCGATGAGCAGAAATGAGCAGAAAACACCCCCATGACGCTCGCCGATCAACACGTCGATATCCACGACCTGCCCCGCTTTTAGATTCATCCAGTCCCCTGCTTTTAGAAATCCTCTCGCGACCGGCTGGCCGGGCGGTTCTGTCGACTTCCAACCCACGGATGGTGTGGTGATTTCCTTCCAATTACTCAGGAGCACGTTTTTGCCGTTGATCGCCACGCTGCACGCCTCTTCGCCATAACCCCAAAAGCGCCATTCGCCCGAAGTGGGGGGCGAGATCTGCCCCTTGTAATGAACGAGCCAAAACATCGGCTTCACGATGTTTGCCACGCCAAATGCCTTCGGCGCCGAATTGGCCGGCATCAACGGAATGAAAATCTGCGTGGTGTAAAGGGGACGTCCGGCACGGAAATAACGATTGAGCACACTTTCGTCCCAACCGCTGGAGATAAACTCGTCGATGAGTCGGCCATAGGCGGCCGTGTCCATTTTCATCGGTTTGCGCGATTGGCTCTGCTTGAGGTCGTAAAGAATGCCGACCATCGACGCGCCGCTGATCTCGCGCGAGCCAAACTCCGATCCGCTCTGGGCAAACACCGGGCGGATCACAGCCGACAAGACCAGCACGAAAAACGAAATCCGAAGGGAAATAGACATGGGGATGCGGTCATTAAGAGCCGCATTCCTGCTCTGGGAATCCTAAACTGAACCGGACGGATTTCGAGTAACGGATCAGTTGAGCGTGATCTTGACACTGACCCGTCCACGGGTCGCCCGCGAATAAGGACACATCTCATGTGCGAGCGCCAGAACGTGGCGGGCCTTGTCTTCCGGAAGACCGGGCAGGCTGACGCTCAACTCCACATCAAACGGCTTTTCCTCTTCAGGCTGGAGTTTTACCCGCGCGGTCACGGTCGTACCGTCGACGTGAAGCCGCTCCCCTTTCGCGCAGTGCAGCACCGCGCTGTGGAAACAGGCCGCCCACGCGGCACCGAACAGATGTTCGGGGGTAAGCCCTTGAGCGTGGTCATCCGACTCGGTGAGTTGAAGTTTGAAGCCGTTATCGGCGGTCTCGACCGTGCCGGAGCGGCCGCCTTGGGAAATTGTTTCAGCGATGGTGGGAGTGGTTGTTTTCATAGGTAGAATGGCAGGGTATACGGGTAACCTTTCGATGCATTTGGTTCCCCCCCCACGTCAGGCCGCCATCGTCTTCGTTCCGACCTCGATCCAAATACCCGGCTTGCCCACGGGGCCGCCCACCTAGGACCGGATCAGGGCATTCAGGATGGCGTTGATATCCGCATGGATGTCCTGCCGATTCGCCTTGGGATCGCAGGCAAGTGGTTCGCCTGACTCGAAAACAACCGGATGGTAATCGAGCCCGGTGACACCGGCCAGGCGCCAAAAGCAGGGGTTGACGTAAGCACGGTTAAAAAACTCCACGACTTGCGCACCGGGCCGGCAAAACACCAGATTGGCCAGCCCGGCGCCATGGGGCGCGACAATCACCTTCGCTTGGGCGAACGCGTTGATCTGCTCCTTCCACGACAGGTCCTCCAGAAGGATCTTGGTGAAGCCGCGAGGTTCGAGCTGTTGCCACAGTTCTGCCTCATTGATCACGCGGCGCCGGCCGGCTTTTTCTCGCGAGATATAAAGGCGTTCACCAAACCCTGAGTTCGGTACGCGCAGCGGCGCCGTGAATTCCGCCAACAACTCGACAACACGAGGTGTGGGATGTCCGGAGCGGCCAACCAAACTCGGGATGACGAGTTGTTCGCATTCGAAATGTGAATACCGTCTCGCCTCCAGCAGTCGCCCGGGAAAACGCCCGAGGGCAAAGGCTTCACGAATGAACGCAGCTCGGGTGTGCGCGATGAGGCCGGGGTCGGCCTGTTTGCCGGTGAGCGAAAGCAGGCGTGGCAATTCCTCCAACAGCCAATGGCAATACCCGTCGCCGAGCGTAACCGCGACCACCGCGGTCGAGCCGGGCACGCGGACGGGCGGCCGAATCTTGGCGTACGTGAGCAGCCAGTGCTGCTCGAACGGTTTCCCGAAATCTTCCGAGACGTCACGGGCAAGCGAACGACCGTCAGGCGTGAGGACCACCCCGGGCCCGAACACGCGTCCGCCCGGCAGGCGTGCGACGAAGTCGGGGACCGACGGAAGTGCCTTCAACGGCTCCAGAAACCGTCGCATCTCCGCGGACGCATTCACGGGCAATGGATAGTTGATGAACGCCTCCGTTGCACCATCCGGACTCAGACGCTCACACGTTCCGCCAAAACGCGAAAGAATGTTCTCCAGTCGCTCACAAACAGCCGGGGGAGAAAGATAAACGTTGTCAGGCATAATGACGGCCACGCTGCTCGCTCGGAGCAGGTTCAAGCGGCCCCCGACCCGTCGGCCCGCCCTCCGATATGGCGAATCCCCCAATGAATTCCCGCGACCGAGGCGACGTGACAAGTCTCGTTGTCCAAAGCGGCGAGAACTCGCCGCACTCCACACCAGGGTTCGGACTTGGTTGGTGTCATCTGAACGCCTTACCGCCGGCGCGGCGACGTGCGAGGGGACCAGGAAAAATACTCGCGCGGTTCCTCGGCCGGGGCTGGCGGCGGAGCGGATTTCGAGGCGGGCGTGGTCGGCGGGAGCCCGGCGGCTTCGCGGAGTTTGTCCTTCTTGCTCTTGCGCTTTCCTTTGATCCCGCCGGTTGGCGGAGGTGCCGGCACGATGGTTTCCAACGGCTCGAAACCGGCGATCTGCTCGCGAGGCAAATTGAGCCGGTTACGTTTCTCGATCAGGCGGAAATGCGCGTCGGTCTCCGCGCTGATAAAGCTTACCGCGACGCCGCTCTCCCCTGCCCGTCCGGTACGGCCGATGCGATGCACATAGTCGGCGGGCGAGCGCGGCAGATCATAATTCACCACGACGGGCAGTTGCTCGATGTCGATGCCGCGGGAGGCGACATCCGTGGCGATGAGCACACGCACGCGACTCGCCTTGAAATCGGCGAGGACCTGGGTGCGGGTTCCTTGGCTGAGTTCGCCGTGGAAAGCGGCCGCCTGGATACCGAGGCGACAAAGTTTTTCCGCGACGTGCTCCGTCGCATATTTGGTGGCGACAAAAACGAGCACGCGCGTCCACTCGTGCAACACGATGAGATTGCGCAGCAGTTGGGTGCGCTGGGGAACGTCCACTTCGATCGCGCGCTGCAGGATGTCGGGTTTCCCTTCGGGTGTAGGGGCGATCTCGATACGCACGGGCCCGCGCAGAAGATTTTCCGCGAGCGACCGCACCGCCGGCGGGAAGGTTGCGGAAAACAACAGCGTTTGCCGGCGTGCGGGCAACAAGCCGATGACACGAGCCAACTCGTCGGCGAAGCCGAGCGCGAACAGCCGGTCGGCCTCATCCAGAACGAGCGTCGCGACGGAGGACAACGACACGGCGTTATGATCGATCAGGTCGAGCAAGCGACCGGGCGTGGCGACAATGATGTCGGCTCCGCCGCCGAGGGCCATCATCTGGGGATTGATCGAAACGCCGCCCACCACGACGAGCGTCTTCAGCGCTGATTCCTGCGAAAGATAACGTTCGTAATCGCGAATCTCGTCCGCGATCTGCGCGGCGAGTTCGCGGGTGGGCACGAGGATCAACGCCCGTACAAAACGGCCGCGTGGGCGCGGGCCGGCGGCGACCAATCGCTGGATGATCGGCAGGACAAAGGCTGCGGTTTTGCCCGAGCCGGTCTGCGCGGACGCCCAGACGTCATCGCCCTGCAACACGGGCGGAATGGCGGCGACTTGAATGGGCGTGGCGTCCGTGTAGCCCCGTTCGGTGATGGCACGGAGGAGCGGTTCGGAAAGACCCAGGGAAGAAAACGACATGGCTCAGGGATGATCGCAGTGCGACCGGGAGAAAATGATAACCTGCATCTTTCGCCGAAACCGCGCGGAGCGCGGTAAGGAAAAGCAGGATTTCATGAGGGGGCTGCGGGTTGGACGTGGGAGCGCGCTGCTTTCGAGGATCGAACATCGCGAGCAAGCTCGCTCCCACATTTAAGCGGTGGTCGAAGCCGCCGCCTGCTGCTTTAGCGCGAAGAGGTACTTGTCGATCTTGTTGGATGTGATGACCCCGTAATTGATGGTGCCCAGCCAGCCCGACATGATGATGCCGACGCTGCCGGCGTGGAAGAGTCCGGGGAGTTTCTCGGAGAGGTTCATCGACACGGGCAACCCTTCGAATTTGGTGCCGAACGACGTGCCTTGGAAATGAGTTGTGTAGCGCTCGCTGGTGCGCGGCGTGGCGGCCTCCTTCCAATCGATCTTCGCACGGACGTCGGGAATGTATTTTTCCAGCGCGACGATGCTCTCCTCGATCATGCGCTCCTTGTGTTTTTCGTAGTCGGCTTCGGGGAGCGCGTTCCAGTCGGGATAACGACCGTTGAGCGACGCGACCACCGTGTAACGATCCGAACCGGGACGCGTGTCGGGATAATAGACCGAAAACGTGCGGCTCGTCGTGTGCAGGTCGGTGAGCTCCTCGTTGCTGTATTCGGGCGCCTCCGAGGTGAACACGAGATCGCCGATGTGCGGAATGCTCTCGCCCTTGCGGATGCCGAGATAGACCTGGCAGGAACTGGTGTTGATGCGCACGGCCTTCGCCTGCTCGATAAAGTCGGCGGGAAAGTTCTCCTCACCGGCCAGGCGGAAGATGGTGTTCTTGATATTGGCGTTGGAGAGAATCGCCTTGGCGCGGATCACCCGGCCGTTCTTGGCCACGATGCCGCAGGCGACCTTTTTGCCATCGCGTTCCTCGACGAGGATTTTTTCCACGAGGACTTTCTTGCGAAGTTCGACGCCGTTTTTACGGAGCTCGTCGGTCATTTTTTCGATGAGCATGTCGGAGCCGCCTTGGAACGTGTAAACGCCCGCCCCCATGAAGTTCGAAAAGACGATGCCGAACGTGATCGCGGGGTCGTCGAAATTGGAGCCATTGGCGTAGGAAATCGGCTCCATCAACAAGCGATGCACATCGGGACGGCCCGGGAAGAAACGGTTGAACATCTCGCCCGTCGTCTCGGGATTATTGTCGTAGTAGTTCATCGCCCGCAGGTGGTCGTAAAACGCCTCGACCTGCTCGCGGGAGAGCTTGAATTGTTCGACGAGAACGCGGGTGTAATCCTCGCGGGTGAAGGTCGTCCACACGTCCATCTGCGGGTTGACGAAGCGGACGTCCTTCAACTGGTGAATCGAGTCGGCGATCTCCTTGGTCCAGTAGCGGCGGCAACTCTTGATCATGCCGCTGGGAAATCCGTGAAGCGAGATGTCGAAGATGTGTCCGCCCTTGCGGGTGAACCACGTGGCGAGGCCGCCGAATTGGTAATGATGCTCAAGGAGGAGGACCTTGTGTCCGGCCTTTGCGAGCACGTTGGCCCCTGTCATCCCGCCAAGGCCGGAGCCAATGACAATCACGTCGTATTCATCTGCGACACCTTTGAGCCAGTCGTAAGCCATGCGAATAAAGGGAATGAGTGAAGGCGCGACGCGCGCGGGGGCAAGGGGGTTTTGCAGGGGCAACTGCAACGAAACGGCTCCACCGACCGCGTTCCGCCTCCGCCGCCACGTCTCAACCGAGCACGGTCAGCACGATGCCTGTAACGATGCCGAGGACGGGAACGATCTTTTGCCGTCCGTTGAGCTCTTTGAAAAGCCACATGCTCCCGGCAAACGCCACCAGTGTGCTGCCCCGCCGCAGACTGGATACCAGCGAGACGAGCGCGTCGGGATCGCGCAGCGCGTCGAAGTACAAAAAGTCCGCCACCAACAGCGCAAGCGACACGCCGACGATGCTCCACCGCCAGTGGAACACGTTGCGCGGCCACCAACGAAGTTTCCATCCAACGGCGAGGGGCAGAAAGATCAACGCGAGGTAGATCGAAAACCAGCATTGCACGGTCGAGGCCGTGAAGCCGGCGCGCGCCATGAGAAACTTGTCGTAAAGCCCGCTGACCGCACCGAGAAGCGTCCCGCCCAGGAGCCACGCAATCCACTGGTTTTTGTGAAAGTGGATCCCTTCGCGCGCTCCGGCCAGGGAAAGTCCGAAGAACGACGCCAGCGTGACTCCGACGCCCACAAACTCCAACCACGTCGGTCGCTCGCCCAGCACCAACAACGCCCCGAACAGCGTCAACATCGGTCCCGTCGCGCGAACGGGTGCCGCGAGCGAGAGCGGAAGGTGCTTGAGCGCAAAATAGCTGCACAGCCACGAGGAGGCGACGATGGCGGACTTGAGCAGGAGTTGAAGATGTTGGACGAGCGTCAGGTCGTCGACTTTCAGCGCAACTGGAAGGCTCACGGCAGCCGACTGATCCAGCGCGAGAAGCGTCAGCCAAACGAGCGAGCTGCACACGTTGGCGAAGAAGAGGACGGGCAGCACGGCGTTGTCGCGCACGGCGTGCTTGGTGCTCAGGTCATAAAACCCGAGGAACAGCGCGGACAACAAACTGGCGACGATCCAATGCATAAAATGCTCAGATGTGCCTTCGGCGGCCGCGAGGCGCAAGCGCCGGTTCGGAACGTGGCGGGGGGCCGGTGCGCCCCCATGCGCCTCCCCCGAACCCCGCGCCCCCCCACCCCCCCCCCGCATGAAAGCACGCGCCCCGCGAGGGA
>JANJTQ010000135.1 GCA_024711005.1 Opitutaceae bacterium
AAAAATCATGCGAGGTGCGGGCTTGGCATAGCCTCTGCTCTTACGGGGTACGCTTAACGTCTTAAGCCGTTCACACATCACATCCAACAACACGCATATACTACTATGAAGCTATGGTCCAAGCCTCTGACCAGCCTGCTGAAGGTGACCACCTTCTTCGCATTGCTGGCACTTGTTTATCCGGCGAGCGCGCAGGACGCGGCTCCCGCGGCCGCGGAGGCCGTCGCCGCCGCCGTTCCTGCCGCCGACGCCCCTCCCTTTGCGGATCTCGCCGCCTTCGAGGCCTCTCCGGGTTACGCTGTTTTCACAGTGAACAATACATGGATGATGGTCGCCGCCGCCTTGGTATTCTTCATGAATCTCGGCTTCGCCTGTGTTGAGACCGGTCTCACCCGTTCCAAGAACACCGCGAACATTCTGTTCAAGAATGCGATCATTCCCTGTATTGGCATCCTTACGTATGCCATCGTGGGCTTCAATCTGATGTATCCGGGCGGCGAAGGCGGCGGCTGGTTCGGTTTCGCCGGATTCGGTCTCGGTTTCGCTGACGACGTCAGCGGTCTGACCAGCGCCTACAACGCCGGTTACACCTACTGGACGGACTTTCTCTTCCAGGCCATGTTCGCCGCCACCGCCGCGACGATCGTGTCGGGCGCGGTTGCCGAGCGTATCAAGCTCGGTTCGTTCCTGGTTTTCTCGATTCTCTTCGTCGCCATTTCCTATCCGATCACCGGCATGTGGAAGTGGGGCAATGGCTGGCTGAACACGATGGACACGGCCTTCTACGACTTCGCCGGCTCCACGCTCGTGCACTCGGTCGGTGGCTGGGGTGCTCTCGCCGGTGTCATGATCCTTGGTCCCCGTCTCGGGAAGTATAAGGATGGCAAGATCCATCCGCTCCTCGGTCACTCTCTGCCGCTCGCCACGATCGGCGTGTTCATTCTCTGGCTCGGCTGGTTTGGTTTCAACGGCGGATCGGTCCTTTCGGCCAATCCGGGCGCGGTTTCGCTCGTGCTCGTCACGACCTCTCTGGCGGCCGCGGCGGGCGGTGTCGCCTCCACGCTTACTTCATGGATCGTGCTCAAGAAGCCCGACGTTTCCATGGCGCTTAACGGCATCCTCGCCGGTCTTGTCGCCATCACGGCCGGCGCCGACAAGATGTCCGCCAACGAATCGATGCTCATTGGTGCGATCGGTGGCGTCCTTGTGGTGTTCTCCGTCTTCTTCTTCGACAAGTTGAAGCTCGACGATCCCGTGGGTGCGCTCTCCGTGCACTTGGTTAACGGCATCTGGGGAACGCTCGCGGTGGGTGTCTTTGGCAGCCTTAAGGGCGGCGCCCAGATTGTCGCCCAGCTCAAGGGCATCCTTGCGATCGGTGCCTTCACCTTCGTCTTCGCCTTCGTGTCCTTCTACGTGATCAAGATCGTCATGGGCCTCCGCGTGAGCAAGGAAGAGGAAATCGAGGGTCTCGATATCGGTGAGCACGGCAACGAAGCCTACCCGGACTTCACGCCTGCCCACAAATAATAGCCCATCCTGAAACTGGCGCGGGAACAGAAGCTTGCGCCAGTTGATGGGATTGCCCTACTTAATAGCGAAATCTTATATCCAAAATTCTCGTATGAAACTTATCATCGCCATCATCAAGCCCTTCAAATTGGAGGAAGTGAAGGAAGCCCTTTCTTCCATCGGTATCGAGGGTATGACCGTGACCGAGGTCAAAGGCTTCGGCCGTCAGAAAGGTCACACGGAAATCTATCGCGGTTCTGAATACACCGTCGATTTCCTTCCCAAGGTGAAAGTCGAGATTGTCGTTACCGACGATCTCGTCGCCAAGACGGTCGACGCGATCGTCAAGGCCGCCAAGACCGGCAAGATCGGCGACGGCAAGGTGTTCGTGCTCGCTCTCGACGAAGCGATCCGCATCCGCACCGACGAGCGCGGCGACGCCGCGGTCTGATCATATTCGATCATATCCGTCCCTTCACAACCGGCCCTGTCTTACGACGGGGCCGGTTTTTTTGTGCAAGGAGCGCAGGCTTTCGGTCTGCAGGGTTTCGCGGATGCAGGCCGGACGCCTGCGTTACTTCACAGCTGCGCGGCGGCGTGGCGGATCGCCCGTTGATACGCGGTGATGCCGGGATCGTCCGCCGTGTCGGCGAGCGTGGTGAGCGCCAGTCGCAGCGCCTCGGCGTGTTCGCCGAGATCGTGCAACGCGAGCGCGAGGAAAACATCGAACTCTCTGTTTTCGGGAAACTGCAGCTGGCCCGAGCGCAGCACCTCCGCCGCGCGCTTGGACTCCCCGAGTCCGCGCAAGGTGGTCGAAAGGCCGATCAACGCGTTGGCGTGTTCGTTGGGCGAAAGGCCGAGCGCGACGGCCTTTTCATAGAAGGGCAACGCCTCGGCGAGCTTGCCGTTGACCTCAAGTGTCCAGGCGAGTTGGTAATTGATCTCAGCGACGTTCGGGTAACGGGCGTCGAGTTTGCGCAGAACATCGAGCACATGGTCAACACGCCCGCCATGGCGAGAACCGATGATCGCGTCGAGTTCAGGTTTCCAGTCGTCGGGCATGGGCGGGAGGTGTCTCGTCCGGTAGGCCGCCTGCTTGCAGGCGCGGTTCGGGCGCGAGCAAGCTCGCGGCCTACGTGGGGGAGAACGATCAGGCCTTCTTCTCGGCTTTCACCGGCAAGGCACGGGTCTTGATTTCATCGACGAGGCGCGCGAGGTAGTCGGCAAAGGGCAGGGTGCCTTCGTCGCCCTTGGCGCGCGAACGTACGCTGACGGACTTCGTTTCAGCTTCCTTCGCGCCGAGGACGAGCGTGTGCGGAATCTTGTCCAATTCGGCGCGGCGGATCTTGGCACCGAGCTTTTCGTTGCGGTCGTCGAGTGTGGCGCGCACGCCGGCGTCGCGGAGTTGTTTGAGCAGCTCGGGACCGTAATCGCCGATCTTGTCGTTGATCGGCAACAGACGGACTTGCTCGGGCGCGAGCCACAGCGGGAAATCCCCGGCGAAGTGTTCGATCAACACGCCGCAGAAACGCTCCATCGAGCCGAAGGGGGCGCGGTGGATCATCACGGGGCGGTGCTTTTCGTTGTCGGCGCCAATGTAGTGCAGGTCGAAACGCACGGGGAGAACGTAGTCCACCTGCACAGTGCCGAGCTGCCATTCGCGGCCGATCACATCCTTGATGACGAAGTCGATCTTGGGTCCGTAAAACGCGGCCTCGCCGGGCTCCTCGGTGAAGGGAACGCCGAGCGTGGCGGCGGCATCGCGACAGGCGGCTTCGGCGAGGTCCCATTGTTCGGGATTGCCGGCGAATTTCTTGCCGTCCGGATCGCGCAGGCCGACGCGCACACGGTAATCCGACATGCCGAGCGTGGTAAGCACGGTTTTCACGAGCGAGAGGCAGCCTTGGATTTCGGCGGCGACCTGCTCCTGCGTGCAGAAAAGATGGGCGTCGTCCTGCGTGAAACCGCGCACGCGGGTCATGCCGTTGAGTTCGCCGGATTGTTCCCAGCGGTAAACGGTGCCGAACTCGGCGAGACGCACGGGCAGATCGCGGTAGGAGTGCGGCTGCGAGGCGAAGAGCTTGATGTGATGCGGGCAGTTCATCGGCTTCAGCATGAAGCCGTCGAGGAGCCGGGTTGGATCCATCACGCGGTCGGGCGTGACGATTTCCTTGCCGGCGCGCTCATTGAGCGTGGCCGCGAAGGTGGCGGACACGGCCTCCAGACGCGCGGTCATCTCGGCACAGCCGCAGCCTTCGAAGGCGATCTGCGCGAGTTGATCAGGCTCGGGAATCGCGGGGAATTGCGATTCCTTGTAGTAGGGGAAGTGACCGGAGGTTTTGTAGAGGCCGAGCTTGCCGATGTGGGGCGTGAAGACCTGCGAGTAACCCTGCTTGCGCAGTTCGCTCATGATGAAGTCCTGCAACTCCTGGCGAACGATGGAGCCGTTGGGCGTCCAGAGGATCAGGCCCTGGCCGACATCTTCGTCGATGTGAAACAGCTTGAGTTCCTTGCCGAGCTTGCGGTGGTCGCGGGCCTTGGCTTGTTCCATGCGCTCCAGGTATTGGGCGAGTTCTTCCTTGGACGGGAAGGCGGTGCCGTAGATGCGTTGGAGCTGCTTGTTCTTCTCGTCGCCGCGATGATAGGCGCCGGCGATGGAGAGGAGCTTGAAGGCTTTCAGCTTGGACGAGTAGCGCACGTGCGTGCCGGCGCACAGGTCCATGAATTCGCCGTTCTGGTAGAACGAGATTTTTTCGCCCTCGGGGATGTCGGCGAGACGGCCCAGTTTGTAGCGTTCCTGTCCGCGGGACTTGATGATCTCGACGGCCTCCTCGCGGGAAACCTCCTTGCGGATAAAGGCCTGGTTTTCGCCGACGATTTTTTTCATCTCCTCCTCGATTTTCGGGAGATCTTCGAGGGTGAGTTTTTGGTCGAGGTCGATGTCGTAGTAGAAGCCGGTCTCGGTGGGCGGACCAATGTCGAGCTTGGCATCGGGGTAGATGCGCAGAATGGCCGTCGCGAGGATGTGCGAGGCGGAGTGGCGGAGTTCTTCGAGCGGGGACATGGACATGGTTGGAAAGGGTGAGGTTTTTACCACGGAGAGCACGGAGGTCACGGAGAGACCGAACGCGGTGTAATCCGCTCCGTGTCCTCGGTGTTCTCCGTGGTTCAAAACATGGGTTTATTTTTTTGCGGGTTCGAGGGAGTAGCCGTCTTTGCGGTCGAGCATCGACCAGCCGGCGGCGGCGAGGTCCTTGCGGAGGGCATCGGCGGCGGCGAAGTCCTTGGCCTGCTTTGCGGCCCAGCGCTTTTCGGCGAGGGCGGCGATATCGGCGGGAATTTCGATCTTGGGGGCGACCGGCTCGGTGAGATCGAGGCCGAGGGCGAAGAGCACCCGGTCGAAGGCGCTCGTGCTGATATTGGCGGCACCGCGATTGACGATCGTGAAGAGCGCGCCGAAAGCGGCGGGCGTGTTCAGATCGTCGTGGAGTGCGGCAAAAACGGGCGCGAAGGGATCTTCGGAACCGGCGTCGTTACCTCCGCTGCTACGTTCGGAAACGGCGGCGCGGAAGGCGCGGAGATGTTTCAGAGCGCTTTCGGCGGCGTGCAAGGAATCGAGCGTGAAGTTGAGTTGCTTGCGCGGGTGGCCGGCGAGCAGGGCGTAACGCAGCGCCATCGGGCCGAAGCCTTTGGCCTTCAGATCGTCCAGCGTGTAGAGATTGCCGAGCGACTTGCTCATCTTCTTGCCATCAACGAGGAGGTGTTCGCTGTGATACCAGTGACGGGCGAAGGTCGTGCCGTTGCAGCACTGGCTTTGGGCGATCTCGTTTTCGTGGTGGGGAAAGAGCAGGTCCACGCCGCCGGTGTGCAGATCGATGGTCTCGCCGAGATGTTTCTTGCTCATCGCGCTGCACTCGATGTGCCAGCCGGGGCGACCTTGGCCCCAGGGACTCGGCCAAGAGACGTCGCCGTCCTCGGGTTTGTGGCCTTTCCACAATGCGAAGTCACTGCCGTCTTCTTTCTCGTCGGCGTCATGCGTCTGAGGCTTGGCGGCGAAGGCGGAACTTTGTTTCAGTTCGCGTTCCTTCACGCGGGAAAGGTGGCCGTAATCGCCGTAGGAAGAGACTTTGAAATACACCGAGCCGTCCTCGGTGCGGTAGGCATGGCCCTTCTTTTCGAGGATCGAAATCATGTCGATCTGCTCGGGGATATGCATGGTGGCGGCGGGCTCGACGTGGGGCGGGAGGCAGTTGAGGGCGGCGCAGTCGGCGTGGAATTTCTCCGTCCACTGGCGCGTGACCTCGGCGAGCGGGCGATGTTCTTCACGGGAACGGCGGATGGTCTTGTCGTCGACGTCGGTGAGGTTGCGGACGTGTTTCACCTTGTCCTTGCCGAACTCGATTTCGAGCAGGCGGCGGAGGAGATCGTTGACCACGAACGTGCGAAAATTGCCGATATGCGCGGCGGCGTAGACGGTGGGACCGCAGTTATAAAAGCGAAAGATGCCGTCGGGTTGCGCCGGCTGGAGTTCGCGGGTCTCGCGGGTGAGCGAGTCGTGGAGCTTGATGGCCATGAAAGAAGGGAAGTCGTTAACAGGTTTTCAACGACGGCGGAAAGGTGTTTTTTGCGCGGGCGGAAAAGTGACATGGGCGAGTGCCGGCCATGGTCCGGCGCAAGGGGACTGCGATGAGGCTCGCGGGGGACGTCACGCCTCTTTTCGGAAACAACATATCTTTTGAAAAACGGATGGCGGCCCCGGGACGGGCATGTTTGCGTGGGGCATTCATCATGGCTGCTCTCCAACTTGATCTCACCCATCGTCCGCGTCGTCTCCGCCGGAACGCAACCGTGCGTTCTCTCGTGGAAGAGACCGTCCTTCGCCCCGCCGATTTCATTGCGCCGCTCTTCGTGGTCGACGGCAAAGGCGCACCGGAGCCGATCGCCTCGATGCCGGGGGTGTTGCGTTACAACATCGTCGACCTGGTCAAAGAATGCCGGGCGCTGGCCAAGCTGGGCGTGCCGGCGGTGGCGCTGTTTCCGAAGCTCGACAAAAAACTCAAGGATGACTTTGGAGGCGCCGCGTTGGATGCCGACGCGTTGATCCTTCGTGCGGTGCGCTCCGTGAAAAAGGCGGTGCCGGAGTTGGTGGTCATGACGGACATCGCCCTTGATCCTTACACGACACACGGCCACGACGGGGTGCTCACGGCCGACGGGCGTGATGTGGCCAACGATGCGACCGTGGAGATCCTGACGCAGATGGCGGTGCTGCACGCGCAGGCCGGCGTGGATTTTGTGGCGCCGTCCGACATGATGGACGGACGCATCGGGGCGATCCGCCGTGCGCTGGACGCGGCGGGTCATACGCAGACGGCGATCATGGCGTATTCCGCGAAGTTCGCCTCCGCCTATTACGGGCCGTTCCGCGACGCGGTTGGCAGTGCTTCGGCCGCCGGCACCCACCATCTGGATAAATACACGTATCAGCTCAATCCGGCGAATCGCCGCGAGGCGCTGACGGAGATCGCGCTCGATGAGGCGGAGGGCGCGGACATTCTCATGGTGAAACCGGCGGGAGCCTATCTCGATATCATCCGGGAAGTGCGCGAGGCGACGCGGAAGCCGGTCGCGGCGTATCAGGTATCGGGCGAATACGCGCAGATTCAGGCGGCGGTGCAATTGGGCTGGCTGGATCTCGCACGCACGCGCCATGAATCGTTGCTCGCGATCAAACGTGCGGGCGCGGACATGATTCTCACGTATTTTGCGAAAGAAATGGCGGCGGCGTTGCGGTGAGCGGTGGCGGCGCGGGCTCGCAGTGCCCGTGCTACCTTGACTGAGCCCATGCGGCTACAGGTGCATCCGGAGCGGACGGCCCGGCGTTCCGTCCCTACCTCGGATCACAAAAAAAGGCGGCTCCGTTTGGAGCCGCCTTTGGAGTTTAAACTGTAAGCGGTGACTTAGCGCTTCTTGCGCTTGGCGGGTTTTGCCTTGGCTTTGGATTTCGGTTTTTCGTCCTCGTCCTCATCCTCGTCCTCGGAGCTGTCGTCGTCGGAGTCTTCGTCTTCGTCCTCGTCGTCATCGCCGGACTTTTTCTTGTCGGCGTCCTCGTCCTTGTCCTCGTCGTCTTCGTCCCACTTGAGAGAGTTGTCGCCTTCGAGGGACTTCTCGTCCTCTTCGTCGAGTTCGGGCAGGTCTTCGTCGTCGATGTCTTCGTCGCCTTTGCCGGCGCGTTCTTCGCCCTCTTCGGATTCCCAGCCGGCGGGAACATAATCAAGGATGGCGCCGAGTTCGTCGAAGGTGTGGATGGCCTTGCCCTCGATGAAGCTGGTATTCTGGTCTTCGCGGATCTCGTCCTCGACCTCGTCGACGGTGAGCTTCGACTCGAAGTCGAAGATGTCGTTGAGCATCTTCACGCGGCAGCGGGTGAGGTGGTCGAGTAGATCGGCGTAGGGGCCGTTTTCCTCGTCGAGCACGTCGGCGAGCGCAAAGAGTTTTTCCTCGGACTCGAAGAAGGAGTCCTTCACGCGCTTAAGGCGCACGCGTTGTTCGCCGGCTTCCTTTTCAATGCGGAATGCAATGAAGGCGGCTTCCATGATGTCCTGGTCGAAACCGTAGTCGCGCAGGGGCTCGACGAGTTCGATGAGATGGGCCATCTGGCGCGGGTCGATGATGCTGAGTCCGTCGACGTCCCAGCGCACGGGATCGCTGACTTCGTCCACCCACCAATTGTGGTCTTCACCTAAACGAACAATGCACCAGTCGAGAGTTGCTGAGGATTTTGCCATACGGTTTTTCTTAAGAGTGGTCGGAGCAAAGAGCGCGTCCGGCGAAGGAGTCAAACCGCGAAAACAACTTTATTGAAAAGTTTTTTGGGGATGTCCGGGTTCCGCTCGCGCAGGGGGTATTTTGGCGCGCAGCGTGCGCCGGGAGACTTTTAAAACAAGCACAAAACATGGGGGCGTAATCCGCCGGTAATCGGGCAGGAGGGACTCTTGATTTTTATCACCCGGTTCCCACTGTCGGTTGGATCTATGGGCTTGATCTACGAGAAGGTGGCGCGTCGCGCGCTGTTTAAGATGGACTCCGAGTCCGCGCATGAAGTGGGCGTTCGCGCGCTCGCGTTGCTCGGACGGTTGTCTCCGTTGTGCCGCCTGCTGGAGTCCTGTAATCAATTGCCCGCTTCGCAGTACCGACCGGTGGAGGCGTTTGGCCTGTCGTTTCCGAATGCCATCGGGTTGGCGGCCGGCTTCGACAAGAACGCTTGTGCGTGGGAGGCCGCCGCGGCGTTGGGTTTCGGCCATGTCGAGATCGGCACGATCACGGCGCTCGCCCAGCCCGGCAACCCGAAGCCCCGTATGTTTCGCTATCCGGCGGAGGAGGCGGTGATCAACCGCATGGGCTTCAACAATGAAGGCTCCGAGGCGGTCGCGGCGCGTTTGGCGAAGCAGCCAGGGCCGGGCAAACGCCGGATCCCTCTGGGTGTCAATCTGGGGAAATCCAAGGTCGCGCCGCTGGATGGCGCGGTGGCGGATTATCTGGCGAGTTTCGCCCGTCTCGCGGACTACGCCGACTACCTGGTGTTAAACGTCTCCAGTCCCAACACGCCGGGTCTGCGCACCTTGCAGGACGAGAAACCGCTCCGCGAATTGCTCGGCTCAATCATGGCGGCCAACCGCGAACGCGCCGCGAAGCGCGGTGGCGTGCTGCTGCCTGTGTTGTTGAAGATCGCTCCCGATCTTACATGGCCGCAGATCGACGCGGCCCTCGGCGTGATCGCGGAGTTCGGCCTGGCGGGTATCATTGCGACGAATACAACCTTGGCCCGGCCGGGGTTCTTCGCCGAGGTTGGCGAGACCGGAGGATTGAGCGGTCGCCCCCTGCGGGAAAAATCCACGGAGATCGTGAGGTATATTTCGCGGACGACCGGCGGGAAGCTGCCGATCATCGGCGTGGGTGGCATCACCGATACAACCGGCGCGGCCGAGAAGCTCGATGCCGGCGCAACGCTGGTGCAGGTCTACACGGGAATGATTTATCGCGGACCCTTCTTCGCGCGCGATCTGGCGTGGGGCGTGAGCGACCGGCAACGGCGATAATGCCATCCCGCGGTCATTCGTTCTCTTTCTCTTAATCTTTCCCTTTCGTCAGTAGATCGAGATCACCCCGCAACTCTTTCAGCCGGGAGAAGGATCAGGATAAAGAGGAATGAGAAAGAGAGGGCGGAGAATCCTTAGGCGCTGTCTTCAAAATAAGCCGATGCTCTGCTTACGCCCTGCGGGTGAGTGGGAAACCAAGCTGGGCCGGCGTTGGGCACGCGGGGCCCGGCGGCCGGGGCCCCGCCCCACCACGGCCGCGGGGCCCGCGCGGCGGGCACCCACCCTGAAAAGGGCCGAGCTGTTCTACCGACCACGGAGATGAGACAACACCA
>JANJTQ010000277.1 GCA_024711005.1 Opitutaceae bacterium
CCATGTCGAGCGTCGAGATGGAGAACTGCTTCGGCGTGACGTGGACGACCTCGCCGTCCTTCAGGTAAACGACGTTCTGCGTGCGGCTGACGAGGGCGGAGACGTCGGAGGCGAGGATGTATTCATTATCACCTACACCGAGAATGAGCGGCGACCCTTTGCGGGCGGCGACGATCTCGCCGATGCAATCTTTGCACATGGCGGCAATGCCGTAGGTGCCTTCGACATGGCGAAGGGTCTTGCGTACGGCATGGAGAAAACGGTTTTCGCCGGCCGGAGCGGGCGGCTCCTTGGCGTAGTGGTAGGCGATGAGATTGGAGAGGACCTCGGTGTCGGTCTCGGAATGGAACGTGTAGCCCTTGGAGAGAAGGAACTTTTTGATCGCGGTGTAGTTCTCGATCACTCCGTTGTGAACGAGGGCGACCATTCCGTCGCTGCTGAGGTGCGGATGGGCGTTGGTCTCGGTGACGCCGCCGTGAGTGGCCCAGCGAGTGTGGGCGATACCGGTTGTGCCGGTGAAACGGTGCCGGGCCGCTTCCTTCACAAGATTTTCCACGCGTCCGACTTTTCGGGCGATATCCAGACGGCCCTCTTGCTGCACGGCGACGCCGGCGGAGTCGTAGCCGCGATACTCAAGGCGCTTCAGGCCTTCGAGCAGGATAGGGGATGCTTTTTGACGGCCAACATAGCCAACGATTCCACACATAATTTTTGCCTGTTTAAGCTCGCGAATTTACGGACCCGTTTAAACGTTGCGCAAGGTAATATCCGAAACCCTCCACATCCCTGTCTCTCTTTATCCAACTCGTATGAGCATGCAGAAAAAAGTTCTGGCGGTAGTCATGGGCGGCGGCCGTGGCACCCGTCTTTATCCGCTGACCATGGAACGGTGCAAACCGGCGGTCCCTCTCGCAGGCAAATATCGTCTGGTCGATATTCCGATCAGCAACTGTATCAACTCCGAGATCAACCGCATCTTCCTGCTGACGCAGTTCCATACCGCGTCACTTCATCGGCATACACAGAGCACCTATCACTTCGATCCGTTTGGCGGCGGTTTCGTTGACATCCTCTCGGCGGAGCAGACCGAGAAGAATGCCAACTGGTATCAAGGGACCGCCGACGCCGTTCGTCGCAACCTCCAGCATTTCCGGAGTTTTCCCCATGACATCGTGCTGATTCTCTCCGGCGATCAGCTTTATCGGATGGATTTTCGCAAGATCGTCGCCGATCACATCGCCAACAAGGCGGACGTGACGCTTGCGGCGGTTCCGTTCCCCGAGTCGAAGGTCGAGGGCCTCGGTCTGATGAAGGTGCACGACGATCTCTCGATCGATCAATTCGTCGAGAAGCCGAAGGACCCGGCGATCATCCACGGGCTGACCCTCAGCCCCGCGCTGGAGGCCACGCTCAAGTCGGGTGGCGGCGAGCAGCACTGTCTCGCATCCATGGGTATCTACGTATTCAACCGGCAGGTACTGGCCGAGGCGCTCGACAACAACATGGCCGATTTCGGCAAGGAGATCATCCCGGGCCTGCTCGGGAAGAAGCGCCTGTTCGCCCACATCTTCGAAGGGTACTGGGAAGACATCGGAACGGTGAAGGCGTTCTTCGACGCAAACATCGCGCTCTCGGATCCGTTGCCGCCCTTTAACTTCTTCGATCCCTTCGCTCCGATCTATACGCAGGATCGCTACCTGCCGGCCTCGAAGCTCAATAAGTGCAACATCGACCACGTCGTCATCGGCGACGGTTCCATTGTCACCGACTCGACGCTCACCCGCTGCGTGCTTGGCATCCGCTCTTTCGTGGGCGAGGGAACTAAGCTTACCGAAGTCGTCATGATGGGCGCCGATCACTACGAGACGCCTGCTCAGCAGGCGGACAACGAATCCAAGGGCCTGTTCAACATCGGGGTTGGATGCAATTGCGAGATCGAGCACACGATCATCGATAAAAACGCCCGCATCGGGGACAACGTGAAGCTCTCGCCGAAGGGCAAACCGGATGGCGATTATCCGCATGGCATCATCATCCGCGACGGCGTGCTGGTCGTGCCCAAAGGCACGGTCGTACCCGATGGCTCGGTGATCTGATCCGAGAAGGGCGGGGCGGACCCCGCCTGTAGTTTTACGCTAAAAAGGCGCGACCCCCATCCCTAGGGGCCGCGCCTTTTTTTTGCGCGCATACCAGAACAGGACGGTGGGACGCCCGTTGCTCAGTTATTAAACCTGAACAACGCGACGTCGCCGTCCTGAAATACGTATTCTTTTCCTTCGAGGCGGTATTTGCCGGCGTCACGCGCCGCGGCGGTGCTGCCCAGGCGCGTCAGATCGTCGTAGGCGACGACCTCGGCCTTGATGAAACCCTTCTCGAAATCGGTGTGGATCACGCCGGCGGCCTGCGGGGCCTTCCAGCCTTTCTTGATCGTCCAGCAGCGCACCTCTTTTTCACCCGCGGTGAAATAGGTCTGCAGGCCGAGCAAGTCGTACGTTCCCTTGATGAGCTGCGAAACGCCCGAGTCGGTCACGCCGAGATCCTTGAGAAACTCCTTGGCTTCGTCGGGTGCCAGGTCGATCAACTCGGCTTCGATGCGCGCGCTGATCGGCACATACGCGGCGTCATGGTGGGTTCGGACGAACTCGGCGACCTTTTGGACGAAGGGGTTTTCCTCCGCGTTCGCCAGATCGCCCTCGGCGACGTTGCACGCGTAGAGCACGGGCTTGGCGCTGAGCAGTTGGAAAAACTGGAGCAACTTTTTCTCGTCGTCGGTCGCGGGAAGAACGTTGGCGGGTTTGCCCTTGTTGAGGTGCGGCACGAGCCGTTCAAGCAATGCGAGTTCGGCCTGGGCGTCTTTGTCGCCGGACTTCGCGAGCTTCTGGGTCTTGTTAAGACGCTTCTCCACCGAATCGAGATCGGCGAGCACGAGTTCGGTCGTGATTACCTCGATGTCGCGCACCGGATCGACCGCGCCCATTGTGTGAATGATGTCGTCGTCGACGAAGCAGCGAACGACATGGACGATTGCGTCGGTCTCGCGGATGTTGGCGAGAAACTGATTGCCGAGACCTTCGCCCTTGCTGGCACCGGCGACGAGGCCGGCGATGTCTACAAACTCAATGGCCGCGGGCACGACCACATTGGTCTTGGCGATACTCTTCAGCACATAGGCGCGATCATCGGGCACCACCACGACACCGACGTTCGGGTCGATGGTGCAAAACGGATAGTTGGCCGCCTCCGCCTTGCGGGAGCGAGTGAGTGCGTTGAAGAGAGTGGACTTACCCACGTTGGGCAGGCCGACGATGCCAGCTTTGAGCATAGGGGCGGAAGTTCAGGCCGGGTAGGGGGAGGGTCAAGGGTGAATGCCGCCAAGTTACTCACAACCCCCGCCCGTCTTCACGACCGGGGCCGTAGTGCTCGTGGCGCGGGCTTTCAGTACGGTCGAAAACAATTGGTGCAAGTCTATGTAATTGTGATGCATGTGAATTGTATGCGCAAGATTTACAACTACTTGGATGAAATTGATACCTCATAGAATTCGACCCTGCCGGAGGCAGCTGCGCTGATCGCGCCGCCACATGCTTTTTATATGCAAGTGGCGATTTAACCCCTCGGAGGTACGCGTTCACGCGTCCCTCCACGTCCGAAATCATAATCCCCAACCCCTATGAAAATACTCCCGTCTCGGAGGCCTTGCCTCCGTGCTTTGTTTCTTGCAACCGGCTGCTTGACCGCACTGGCGAACACCTCCTCGGCTGCCGAGGGAGCTCTCCATCTCTTGAATCGTTTCAATGACTGGCCCTGGACCGGTGGCAATGGCGCCACGGAGATCCGTGGAAGTCACCCACTCCCTGAGAACGGAGGCACCACCGTGACGTTCTCCTTTCTGAACCCGTGGACGAATGTCGACGTCTCCAATTCCGCCAGTCCGAGCACCAGCGGGGCCACCGCTTCCACGTTTGGCGTCACCACCGAGTCCGGACTTGGTGTCGGAGATTCGATGGGATACTTCAACCGGCAGGAGCAGTTCTCGCTCAAAGCCAGCCACAAGATCGCCATTAAGGAGCTGCAGTTTGACGAGTACACGGGCGGCGAAGTGGTTCACCTTGGCTGGACACAGGGAGGCACGGCGAAGTCGCTGGTGTTAAGCCTCGACCTCACCCCCGGTGGCCGCATCAAAGGCAAGGACATTGTCAATCCGATCCCCTCGACCACGAATCTGGTCGTCGATGCGAACACGTCGCTTCGCATCACGAATGTCGGGCCCGCTGGCACGGATGCCGGCCGGCTCCGACTTATCCGGATGGTCACCGTTCCGGTTTTTAGCCAAACCCCGACGTACACCACACAAGGCACGGACGCATACGAACAGATGTTTGGCGTGAACTTGGCGGGCGGCGATGGCACCAGCAAGGGTGTCCCGGGCAAGCTGAACGAGGCCTATCATTACCCGAAGAGGGACGGGATGGACTACTTCAACAGCAAGGGACTGAAGCTTATTCGCGTTCCCTTCAAGTGGCAGCGCATTCAGCGCGTGTTGGGTGGCCCGTTGAGCGCGGAAGATGTAAACGAGCTCGATCGTGTGGTCACCGATGCCGAAGACCGCGGCATGAAGGTGATCCTTGATATGCACGACTATGGTGGCCGTGGCGCTTATAAAATCGGGTCGCCCGAGGTTTCCCTGGAGAACTTCAAAGACGTTTGGGCGAAAATCGCCGAGCGCTTCAACGGACGCCCAGGCATTTACGGATATGGTCTGTCGAACGAGCCCAATGACATGGGCATCTACTCTTGGCCGAAGGCGGCGCAGGCGGGCGC
Source organism: Opitutaceae bacterium (assembly GCA_024711005.1). Classification (GTDB taxonomy): domain Bacteria; phylum Verrucomicrobiota; class Verrucomicrobiia; order Opitutales; family Opitutaceae; genus Rariglobus. The sequence continues at coordinate 4,822 of JANJTQ010000277.1, forward strand.
CGACGGAGTAAGAAGCAAGGATAAGCACGCGTGGATCATCGTGGGTGGTGAAAACTACAGCAGCTCTTCCAAGTGGATCGAGGCAAACCCCAACTTGAACGTTACGGACCTTGAGGACCGGCTGATGTATGAAGCGCACACCTACTTCAACGACGCGCGGTCCGGGGAGGGGTACAAGTCCTACGAGGCGGAATACGCCCATCCGACTCGCGGTGTTTACTTGCTCGAACCCTTTGTGCGTTGGCTCAAGCAGCGCAATGCCCGGGGATTTCTCGGCGAGTATGGCGCGCCCACCGGCGACTCCCGCTGGCTGACCATTCTGGAGAACTACATGAAGTATGCCGGCGCCAACGGCCTGAGCGGAACTTACTGGGTGGCCGGCGCCTGGGTGGACAACAGTAGCGATCTTAACTCGGTTCAACCCGACGCAAACTACACCATCGACCGTCCCCAGATGGCCGTGATCGAGAAAAACTTCGCGTACGGCTACGTGCGCCCCGAAGTCATCGTGGATAATCGTCAGGCAACGAGATCCAGTGGGTGGACTTCCAGCACCCCCGAGCCCTTCAAACGCCGATCGACGTGATCCACAGAACTGGAGTCGCCCACACCACGGTCAACCAACGCGAAAAAGGAGGTCTATGGGTCCCCCCTCAGCGTGCACTCTTTTGCCGGTGGCACCGGCGGAGGCGTGCAGATCAGCAACACCGGAACGGCGGGTGTGGTTGTGGCGGACGCCATTCGACTCCTTTGTTCAAGGCACCTCGGGGAGCGTAACCATCAGCAACCTGAACCCCGGTTTCGTGGTGGTCGACGCGGTACGGTTCCACAAGCGGTAAGCGAGGCAAACAAGCCTCCTGTTCCTGAAAAGCACGCGGGGCGGCCCGGGGTCATTTTAACACCCGCAGCCCCAGATAGTTTTTGAAGTCTGATGACCGCCCCAGTCGCTGGGGCGTGCAGGAA
>JANJTQ010000298.1 GCA_024711005.1 Opitutaceae bacterium
GAGCTGCGGGTCGTCGTGTTCGGCCACGGTGATTTTTTTCTTGGGCTTGGCCTTCGGCGCGCTCGCGGCGCTGGCGGGTAATTCGACGCTGGCGTCGTCGCTTTCGAGTTTTTGCAGGATGACTTTTGCGCGGTCGATCACCGTGATCGGCAGGCCGGCGAGGCGCGCGACCTGAATACCATAACTGCGATCGGCGGCGCCGGGAATCACCCGACGGACGAAGACGATCTCGTCGTTCCACTCCTTCACCGCGACCGAGAAATTGCGCAGGCGGGCGAGGTGTTTTTCGAGTTGGGTCAATTCCTGATAGTGCGTCGCGAAGAGTGTGCGCGGTCCGCGCTCGTCATCACGATGGAGGTGCTCGACCACGGCCCAGGCAATCGAGAGACCGTCATAGGTCGACGTGCCGCGTCCGATCTCGTCCAGGATGATGAGCGAGCGGTCGCTGGCGTTGTTCAGAATGTTGGCGGTCTCGTTCATCTCGACCATGAAGGTCGAGTTGCCGCGCGCGAGGTCGTCGCTCGCACCGACACGGGAGAAAATGCGATCGACCAAACCGACACGACAGCTCTTCGCCGGCGTCCAGCAGCCTACCTGGGCGAGCAGGGTGATGAGCGCGACTTGGCGGATGTAGGTCGATTTACCGGCCATGTTCGGGCCGGTGATGAGGGCGAGTTGGGCTTCGCTGGAGGCGAGCAGCGTATCGTTGGGAACGAATGCGGTGGTGCCGCGTCCAGCGGCGATGGCCGGATCTTTCAACATCTGCTCCACGACGGGATGGCGTCCTTCGGTGATTTCCAGCACGTCGCTTTCGTCGAGCACGGGTTGGCAATAATCCCACTCGCGGGCGAGCACTGCCCAGCCGGCGAGCACGTCGAGCTCGGCGAGGATGTCGGCCGTTTTCGCGAGGGCGATGGGATCGTCCAACACGGCGGCGACGAGAGCTGCAAACAATTCCTGTTCGCGGGCGAGCGCGTTTTCTTCGGCGTGGAAAATTTCTTTCTCCTTCGTTCGCAAATCCTCGGTGACATAGCGCTCGCCGTTCACGGTCGTCTGGCGGCGGATGTAGTCGGGGGGGACGAGGTGGAGGTTGGCCTTGGTAACTTCGATGTAATAGCCGAAGTTATTCGTAAATTTGATCTTCAGGCTGCGGATGCCGGTGCGCTCCTGTTCGTTGCGTTCGAGGTCGGAGAGCCAGGTTTTGTTGTCCGTGGTGAGCGAACGCAGTCGGTCGAGTTCGGGACAATGACCGGCCCGGATGTAATTGCCATCGGCGAGATCGGCGGGGAGCTCGTCGGCGAGGGCTGAATCCAAGAGCTGTCGGAGGGTGGGGAGCTCCTGGAGTTGAGTGTTGAGGGAGGCGAGTTGGGAATCGGCACCGAAATTGGCGAGTGTGGCGCGAATGGCGGGAAGCTGCGCGAGCGTGTCGCGCACGCCGCCGAGTTCACGCGGGTTGCGGAGGCGGTTTTGGAGCCGTCCGAGAATGCGCGGAATATCGCGGACATTGCCCAGCCATTCGCGCAATTCGCCGAGATGCATCGGATCGCCCAGCAGTTCGCCAACGACCGTCGAGCGTCGCTGGATTTCGGGCAGGTCGAGGGTGGGAGCGGCGAGCCAGCGTTCGAGCAGACGCGCGCCGGCGGCGGTCCCGGTGCGGTTGATCGCGGTAAGCAGGGAGCCATCGCGCGTGCCTCGGGAAGACTGGAAAATCTCCAGGTTTCGCAACGTGGCAGGATCAAGAAGCAACGTGCGAGCGCTGCGATATTCCTGGAGCGAGCGGAGATTCTCCGGCTTCGCGCAGAGATTTTCCGTTGCGTAGTGAACGAGGGCACCGGCGGGGCCGAGTGCGGGATGGTCATGGGCGAGACCAAAGCCTTCAAGGTTGAGCACGCCGAGCGTGGCCATGACGGTGCGTCCGCCCTCGGCAGTCTCGAAGTGATAGCCCGGCAGATCGGTGACGAGGCGCGGTTCACAAAACGCGTGAAGCGCGTGGGTGGCGGTCTGGTCGTGCGGAGCGGTTTTCCAGCGTTCGATCTCACCCTCGATTACGATCAACTCGGCGGGATCAAGCGCGGTGAGAACCGGCAGCAGATTTTCGGGGCGGGCATCGGTGGCGACTTTGAATTCGCCCGTGGAGAGATCGAGCCAGGCGGCGTGCAGGCCGGCCTTGTCGAGGGAGATCGCGCAAAGGTAGTGGTTGCGCTGGGCGTCGAGTTGGTTGGCGGCGAGGGTGGTGCCGGGCGAGAGAATGCGGGTGACGGCGCGCTTGACGAGTTTGCCGGGTTTCGCGGGCTCGGCTTGGTCGCAGATGGCGATCTTTTTGCCGGCGGCGAGGAGCTTGGAAACGTAGTTGTCGGCGGCGTGGTGGGGGATGCCGGCCATGGGTGTTTCACCGCGTTTGGTAAGGGTGAGTCCGCAAAGTTTCGACGCGATGGCGGCGTCGTCGAAGAACATCTCGTAGAAATCGCCGAGCCGGAACAGCAGCAAAGTGTCGCGCGGGAGGCCACGCTTCACCTCGAAATATTGCTGCATCATCGGAGTGAGTTTCTCGGAAGCGGAAGACATGGGGTTGGAGCGAACCACGAAACACGCGAAATACACGAAAAAACTCAAGGAGACGGCTCCCCCGGCGTCGTCCCGTGCACAAGTGTGTTCCGGTCGGAACATACTTGTGCACAGAATACCATGGCTAACCGATGAAAATTCCGGTCCGAACGCGTGCACAATGGTGTTCCGACCGGAACATGGTTGTGCGCGCTGCGCGAAATTTACCCAGAAAACGGTAATTGGGGCGCCTCCTTTTTGAGCCAGCTCCGTGGTTGCTTTGCACCGAGGTTTGGCTGTGGTCGGAAACATGCACGTTACTCCGATGGCAGTCGCCCGGTCCATGCGCCGTTTCCTGGTCGCGCTCACGCTGCTGTCCGGTGGATCGAGTGCGTTTTTGTCCGATGGCCACGCCGTGGAGCTCCAGGTCGCGTATTCGACATTGTGGGGACGCAATGGGGAACTCTGGCGGCCGGCGGGGCGGCTGCCGGATTTTTCCTACGCCGGCTATCGCAACGGCGAACAGGCTATCCCGGATTATCCGGTGACGACGAACGTGGAGACGTTTGGCGCGAAAGGTGATGACGACTTGGACGATACGGAGGCATTTCAAGCCGCGTTGGCGGCGACGGAATCCGGGGCGATTTTCGTCCCCGCCGGGCGCTATGCCATCCGTGGCGTCTTGCGAATCACCCGGCCGGGCGTGGTGTTGCGCGGCGCGGGAGCTGACCGCACGACGCTGTTTTTCCCCACGCCGCTGCAGGCGATAGAGCCCAATGACAGTGCGACCACTGCGGGACGGCCCACTTCCAATTATTCGTGGTCGGGCGGTCTAGTGCGGTTGCAGGGGAGTCTCGGCTCGAAGGTGCTGACGCCCATCACGGCGGGAGCTCTGCGTGGCGAACGGCTCGTCATGGTAGCGAAGCCGCAGGCGTTGTCGGTCGGGCAGGTGGTCGAGATCCGGGTTTCGGATACACCGGAAAATACCCTGACGCGGCATCTCTATTCGGACGACCCGGGAGACGTTTCAAAGATCAACGGCAAGATGACCGCGTCGCTCATCACGCGGATCACGAGAATTGAAGGCGATCGCATCGAACTGGAGCGACACTTGCGTTTCGACGTGAGGCCGGAGTGGAGTCCGGTCGTGCGGGTCTTTGCGCCAACGGTGCAGAATTCGGGTGTGGAAGATCTGACATTCGAGTTCCCGGTGACGCCCTACGAAGGGCATTTTACCGAGCAGGGCTTCAACCCCGTGGCGTTCGCCAACGTGGCGTATTGTTGGGCGCGTCGTCTCAGGTTCATCAATCCCGACAGCGGACCGATGGTCGGTGGCGTATTCAATGAGGTGTCCGATGTGGTCTTTGAATCAAAACGCCCGGCGGACAAAAAGGGGAACCAAGGGCATCATGGCATTTATCTTCAGCACATCGGCGATCACCTGTTCACCCGCTTCGATATCCGGATGCGGTTCATCCACGACATCACGGTGAGTCGGTGCGCCGGCGTGGTGGTGTCGCAGGGGAAGGGACCGGACCTGTGTTTCGATAATCATAAACGAGCGCCTTACGAAACGCTGTTCACCGCGCTGGATCTCGGCAAAGGGACTCGTCCGTGGAGCAGCGGCGGCGGCCAGGCACTCGGCAAACATGCGGGGGCACGGATCACGTTCTGGAATCTTCGCGCGGCCAAGGCGTTGTCCGAGCCGCCGAGGAATTATGCGCCTTGGTCGATGAATATCGTGGGCGTGGATTTGAGCCCTCCGGCGATGGCCGATCCGCGAGGTGCATGGCGGGAGTTTGTGGCCGGCGAAGCGGTGTATCCGCCGGACCTGCATGCGGCGCAGCTGGCCCGGCGGTTGAAGGAACGTTCGCGATGAGCCGATGCCGGACAGGGAGGCTTGCGTTCGAAGGCGGCGGCAAGTCTCCGCATACCCTGTCGGAAGCGGATACGTGGCGTTGCATCGGGAGCGAGGGCGGGTTTGGGTGCGAGGGTGGTAACTCTTTTTCATCGTGATCTTGGAGGGGGCGGGGCGGGAAAACCGACGCTGGTGGTACTGCACGGATTGTTGGGCTCGTCACGCAATTGGCTGACAGTGAGTGCCGATTTGGCCGCCCGGTATCACGTTTTTGCGTTGGACCTCCGTAACCATGGCAAGTCGCCCCATGCCTTGCCGATGGACTATCCGACGATGATGGCCGATGTGCTGGCGTGGTTGGATGCGCAGGGTCTGGCAAAGATCACGATCATGGGGCATAGCATGGGCGGAAAGGTGGCCATGTTGCTTGCCTGCCGGCATCCCGAACGCGTGGAACGCCTGGTGGTCGTGGATATCGCGCCCAAGGTGTATCTCTCGCATGCGCATCGGGCGGAGTTTGCGGCGATGAACGAACTGCGACTCGACACCCTGCAATCGCGCGGCGAGGCCGAGTTGCGTTTCGAGTCGCGTGTGAGCGACTGGGCGATGCGGAAATTCCTTACGACAAATCTGGAGCGTACCGAGAACGGTCAGTGGCGCTGGTTGATCAACCTTCGGGGAATCACGGAGGCATTGCTGGAACTCGAAGGAAATTCGCTGGTATCGGAAGATCGCTTCGACGGACCGGTGTTATTCGTCACGGGAGGAAAATCACATTACGTGCGCGAGGAGGATTTGTCGGTGATCACTGCACATTTCCCCAAGGCGCAAATAAAGACGATCGCCGGTGCCGGACATAATCCGCACATGGAAACGCGGGCGGAGTTCGTGGCTATTGTGTCGGCAAAGTAAAATTGGCGGTAGGCGCGGACACCGTCCGCCTTCATGAACGAGCCGCGCGAGTCAGTCGTTGGTGATTTTCGCCTGCCCGCTCATCGACCAATCATTGTGCCCGCAAGGCATCTCGATGTAGCGCGCCTGAGGAATGGATTTCGCCAGATTGCGGGCATGGACCGCCGGGATGATGTCATCGTATTCAGCTCCGAATACATCTACCTTTCCGCGATACGACTTCAGTGCTTTCACATTGTCCCACTTGTCGCGCAGAAGCAGGCCGACCGGCAGCAGTTTCATATGTCGCCTGGCGAGGGACAGCAGATTATCGAACGGGACCATCAGTACGAGGCGGTCCGGGGGATCGGTCAGCGAGCCCAGGTAGGACGCGGGGCCGCTTCCGATCGATTCGCTGAACACGCCGAGCGGAAGATCGGGATGCAGCGTTCTCAGGTTCGCGTAGGCTTCGCGAGCGGCGGCATTGATGGTGGCCATCGACGGTTTTCCGGAGCGCAGGCCATAGCCGGGATATTCCATGATGTAGGCGGCAGCGTCGGCCGGCAGGCAGTCCACCATGTATTGCCGATCCGAGGCCTGTCCCGCATTGCCATGCAGGATCAGCCAGACGGAGCGGGGTGCCTCGACGGTGCGGCTGTAGCCGACCAACTCGCCGTTGATTCGCCATTCACCCAGCCTTGACTGGTTGGGCGCATGAGTCGGGAAATACAGGAACTTACCTTCCAGCATGGCGTGAACGGAGGGAGACACGAAGGCCAGAACCGCCAGAAGAAACAGCAGGCGAAAACGAGGAAAGGGAACCATAGGCGCGGTCTTGGTTGCGTCGCCTCAAGGTGGACGCCTCCCGGGACACGATCAACTCTTGCGGGTCCAGAGACGCAGCGAGCTCAGTAGAAATTCTTCGAGGGCGGCGGACTCGTTGAGATTGAGGCGGAGCAGGCCGACAACGTGCTCGAGTTTGTCGATGGCGCCGGTCAATGCGCGGCGGGTCGGCTCGCTGTTTTTGCGCAGAGCGGGAATTGCGAAGTCGCGCGTGCTGCGTTCGATGTCGGCGAAGAGCCGTGTGCGGAGTCCGTTGGCGATCCCGACCTCCATCGCCTCTTCCTCGGCGTCGGAGAGTTCGGCCGCGAGGGGCGCCTTTTGTTTTTTCCAGATCTCGGCGGTGGCGAAATCAAGCACCGCGGCGAAACGGGCGACGAGACCGTAGGCGGCGAACACCGAGTCGGCGACGGCTTTTTTGTCTGCGACTCCCGCGACCAGACGACCGAGCCAGGCCTGATAATCGGTGAGCCATGCGCTCCATCCATCGGGTGTGAAGGCGGCTCCGACTCCGGGGAAGCGGAAGTTAAGGCAACGGCTGCGAATGGTGGTCAGCAGCGCGTAGGGACGCGTCGTGAGCAGGAGGAGCGTGGTGTTGGCGGGCGGCTCTTCGAGGGTTTTCAGGAAGATGTTGGCCGCCGAGACATTCATGCGGTCGCATTCGTAAATGATGGCGACTTTCTGGCGGGCGACGGTGGGCGAGACCTGGACTTTTCCGATGAGGTTGCGCGTGGCCTCGGCACCGATCTGGCGCATTTTTTTCTCGGGACGGAGTGCGAAGCAGTCGGGATGCGCGTCGGGAGGGAAGGGTGCGCTGGATTCCGGCGTGTTGAGCAACCGGTCGGCGATGGCGTGGGCAACCGCGAGGAGAACGTCGTGGTCGTCGCCGGTGATGAGAAGACTGTGCGAGAGGCGACGACGCTCGATGGCGCGTTCGATCACCGCCACTGCGGGCGTGTCGGTGAGGGAAGCGGGCCAGGAAACAGGAGCGGCGGACATGAGTAAAATGAGACCTGAGACTTGAAACTTGAGACCTGAAGGCGGAAACGAATCCGAGATCGGAAATGGGCGGGCCCGAACTTCCGTAAGCTCAGGTTTCAGGTCTCGAGTTTAAGGTTTTCCGTTAGGTCAGGAGCTTTTGAAGACCGGCCCAGATTTCTTTTTCGACGATGTCTTCGGCTTGGGCGCCGTCGATCACGAGGAACCGGCCGGGAAGACTTTTGGCGAGCACCAGGTAACCCTCGCGGACCTTGTTATAGAAATCGATGTTTTCACGCTCCATGCGGTCGGGAAGATCGGAAGCGCGTTGGCGGATGCGTTGCAGTCCGATCTCGGTGGGCACGTCGATGATGACGGTGAGGTCGGGCATGACGTTGCCCACGGCGAACTGGTTGATGAGGTTGACGGGATCGCTGGCAATGTTGCGGGCGATACCTTGTTAGACCGTTGTCGAATCGAGTAAGCGGTCGGATAGCACCACGGAGCCGCGGGTGA
>JANJTQ010000077.1 GCA_024711005.1 Opitutaceae bacterium
AAACACAAGCCGCCACCCCGTATGATGGTTATTTTTCAATTCGGTGCGCAAATCTTCACAATTTCCTGACGGCCCAGCGCTGGTCGCTTGACAGTGGAGGGCATTCAGATTTTCTGCGAAATTCATGGCCAATAAAGCAGACAAATGGGAGCAGAACGTTGCCGGTAAGTTCTACGTCGATCAGCAATGCATCGACTGTGATCTCTGTCGCGAGACCGCGCCGGGATTTTTTAGCCGCCACGATGAGGGTGGTTACTCCTTCGTCCATAAGCAGCCGGAGTCCGAAGAGGATGTGGCCCTGTGCATGGAAGCCCTCGAAGGCTGTCCGGTGGAAGCCATCGGCAACGACGGCGAATAAATCGCTTTCGATTTTTACTTTTCCCGACCCGCCCTCACCGGCGGGTTTTTTTGTGTCCGGGTACCAGACTTCCGGTCAATCCAACCCACAAAGAACCCACTCGCTTACGCTCGTAGCTACGAGCGTAAGCGAGTGGGTTCGGGAGTTGGCCACTTGGCCGGTGTTTCCGCCGAGGGATCGACCTGACGCCGATCAGGTGACGCTTACTTCTTGAACCCGTCGGGGTTCTGCGAATGCCACTTCCAGGCGGTGGCGACGATCGGCTCGATGCTCATGTATTTGGGCTCCCAGCCGAGTTCCGTCTTGGCCTTGGTCGAGTCGGCGTAAAGCGCGGGCGGATCCCCGGCCCGGCGCGGACCGGTCACGTAAGGGACTTTCTTGCCAGTTACTTTCTCGACGGCGTGAATCACTTCCAGAACCGAGGTCGGCGTGCCCGTGCCCAAGTTGTAGAAGAGGGCGGTGCCGGGCGTTTCGAGTTTGTCGAACACGGCGATGTGCGCGCGGCTCAGGTCGTCCACATGCACATAATCGCGCAGGCAGGTGCCGTCGGGAGTCGGGTAATCAGTACCGAAGACCTGGACGTTTTCGCGTTTGCCGACGGCGGCATCGATCACCAGCGGGATAAGGTGCGTCTCGGGATTGTGCTGTTCGCCGATGGTGCCGTCTTCGGCCGCGCCGGCGGCGTTGAAATAACGGAAGGCGGCGAAACTCAGGCCATAGGCGTGCGCGAAGGACTTCAGCGCGTTTTCCATGTCGAGTTTCGTTTGGCCGTAGGGGTTGATCGGCGCCTGAGGCATCGTTTCAACGAGCGGCATTTTTTCAGGAATGCCGTAGGTTGCGCACGTCGAGGAGAAGACGAACTTCTTCACGCCGGAGCCCATCATGCAGCGCAATAGGTGCAGGGTGGCTGCAACGTTGTTGAAATAGTACTTGAGCGGATCGGTCACGCTCTCGCCCACGTAGGCGGAGGCTGCGAAATGCATGACGATGTCGATCTTCTCCTTGCGGAGAATTTTCCCTACTTCGCTCTCGTTTCCGAGATTCACGGAATAGAAGGGCACATCGCCGGCGACGGCCGCTCGATGGCCGAAGACGAGATTGTCCAGCACGACGGGGTTGTGCCCGGCCGCGATCAGTTGACGAACACAGTGACTGCCGATGTAGCCGGCACCTCCAACAACTAAGACGTTCATATTTGGAGCCTAGGCTTGTATTGCGTTTGTGGTCCGGTTGGCTAGCGGTTTTTCCAGCCATGTCGTTTAAATCCCCGCGCATCGTCATCACCGGAGTCGGACTCACCGCTCCCAATGGCAACACGCTGTCCGAGTTCCGCCAAAACCTGCTCAATGGCGTCGGCGGCATCGAAAAACGGGAGATTCGCTACATGGGCGAACTGCTCGCCGGCGTCTGCCATTATGACGCGTTGAAGTATCAGACGAAAAAGGAGCTTCGCGTCGGCACGCGCGCCGGTTCGATCTCGATTTACTGCGCCCGCGAGGCCGTGGCCGACAGCAAGATCGATTTCGCCAATTACCCCAAGGATCGCATCGGCATCTACGTTGGCACCACCGAGCATGGCAACGTCGAGACCGAGAACGAGGTCTACGCCATCTCGAAGTTTAACTACGACACCAAGTATTGGTCGCACTACCACAACCCCCGCACGGTCTCCAACAATCCGGCGGGCGAGGTCTCGCTCAACCTCGGCATCACCGGTCCCGCCTACACGATCGGCGCCGCCTGCGCCGCCGGCAACATGGGCCTCATTCACGCCGCGCAGATGCTTCGCCTCGGCGAGGTCGACCTCGCGATCTGCGGCGGAGTGAGCGAATCGATCCACACCTTTGGCATCTTCGCCGGCTTCAAGTCCCAGAACGCCCTCGCCAGCCATCCCGATCCGCTCAAGGCCTCGCGTCCTTTCGACAAGGCGCGCAATGGCATCGTGATCTCCGAGGGTGGGGCGCTCTACACGCTCGAACGCCTTGATGACGCCGTTGCCCGTGGCGCGAAAATCTACGGCGAGATCGCCGGCTATTGCGTCAACTCCGACGCCAGCGACTACGTTCTTCCCAATCCCGGCCGTCAGGCCGAATGCGTACGCAAGGCCCTCTCGTCCGCCGGCATGACTCCGCAGGACATTCACATCGTCAACACCCACGCGACCGCTACTCCGCTCGGAGATATTCAGGAGTGCCAGGCGATCGGAGCCGTGTTCGCCGACTGTCCGGACACCTACATTAACAACACAAAGAGTTACATCGGCCACTGCATGGGAGCGGCCGGCGCCTTGGAGCTCGCGGGCAACCTGCCGTCCTTCGACGACCTGGTCGTTCACCCGACGATCAACGTCGACGACCTCGATCCGCAGTGCGCGTTGCCCGGCCTGGTGATCAACCACCCGAAGAAGGTCGGGAAAGTGGACGCCATCCTGAACAATTCGTTCGGAATGCTCGGCATAAATTCCACGTTGATTGTGAAACGCTTCGTGGCCTAACTCCGCCCCTTACTTTTCAATAATGACCAAAGACGAAACCAAACAAGTGGTCCTCGATATCATCGCCGACATCGCGCCGGACGAGGATATTTCCAACCTGAAGCCCGACGTCCGCCTGCGCGACCAGATGCAATTGGATTCGATGGACTTCCTCGACATCGTGATGGAGCTCCGCAAGCGCCACAATATCGAGGTCCCCGAGGCCGATTATCCGCAGCTCGCGTCCCTCGACAGCTGCGCCGAATACCTCACTCCGAAGTTCACCGCGCTCGGCAAGTAAGCCGGCCCGATTTCCTCCCGATAGGGCCTGACCTCGCGTCAGGCCTTTTTGTTTCAACGCAAAGACGCGAGGGCGCAAAGGCCGCCAGGTCCAAGCTTCTGATTCTTTGCGCCCCTAGCGTCTTCGCGACCTTGCGCTAAATTCCGATCTTCACGTCACAATGACCTCCGCCACCCACTACGACGTTGCCATCATCGGCGCGGGCATGGCCGGCCTCGCCGCCGGCATTCGCCTCGCGCACTTCGGCAAGAAGGTGTGCATCTTCGAGCGGCACAACGCACCGGGCGGACTCAACAGTTTCTACAGCATCGAAGGCCGCAAATACGACGTGGGCCTCCACGCGATGACCAACTTCGTTCGCGCTGGCGTCAAAGGCACGCCGCTCACGAAGCTCCTTCGCCAGCTCCGCATCGACCGCGACGAATTCGCTCTCTGCGAACAGAAACGGTCCCGCGTTGCATTCGGTCCACGGGGTGAGGTGTCGCTCACGTTCACCAACGATTTCACCATCTTCGAAAGTGAAGTCGCCCGTCAATTTCCCGCGCAAATCGACGGCTTCCGCCGACTCGTCGCGGTCATACGCACCTACGACGATGTCTCGCTCGGTGCGCAGCCCGAGTCGGCTCGCTCAGTCATTCGCCGACACATCGCCGATCCGCTGCTGGAGGATATGTTGTTCTGCCCGGTGATGTATTACGGCAGCGCAACCGAACACGACATGGAGTTCGGCCAGTTCGTGATCATGTTCAAGGCGCTCTTCCTCGAAGGGTTCGCCCGGCCGCTGGACGGCGTGCGGGTGATCATTCGCGTGTTGTTGGAAAAATACCGCCAGGCCGGCGGCGAACGACGCATGAAGTGCGGCGTTAAGAACATCGTTACTCGCGACGGACACGCCGCCACGCTCGTCCTCGATAATGGCACCGAGGTCACCGCGACGCACATCATCAGCACGGTCGGTGCGCCGGAAACGGATCGACTCCTTCAAGTGGCGGGAACCGCCAGCGGCCCGACTTCGTCAGACGCGCATCCCACGGGCGCCCTCAGCTACACCGAGACCATCACCGTCCTTGATCGTCAGCCCGCCGCGTTGGGGTGGGGCGACGACACGATCGTTTTTTTCAACGACTCGGAAAAGTTCACCTACGCCCGCAGCGAAACGCAGGTCGACACGCGCAGCGGCGTGATCTGCATTCCCAATAATTTCGACTTCGGACCGGATCTTCAACTGCCCGAAGGTCTCTTCCGTTGCACGTGCCTCGCGAGCTATGACCAGTGGGTGAACCTGCCGGAAGAGCGTTATCGCGAAGACAAAGCCCGTTGGTATGCCGCGATCCAGCGCAGCGCCCAACGTTTCCTGCCGCCGTTGCCGACACCGGACGCGCTCGCGCGGGCGACGATTGCGACGGACATGTTTACTCCGCGCACGATCACCAAGTTCACGGGTCGTCTCGGCGGGGCGATCTACGGTTCGCCGCAGAAGATCCGCGATGGCCGCACGGCGATCGACAACCTCTATCTGGCCGGCACCGACCAAGGGTTCCTCGGCATCATCGGTGCGATGCTCAGCGGCATTTCGATGGCCAATTTCCACATCCTCGCGGGAGGAAAGTGAGGTGGTGGGGTAGGGACGGACCGCTGGCCGTCCTCTGCTGGAGCGGGCGAAGACAAAAAGACTTCTCGGTGGGGCCCAGCGGTCCCGCCCCACCTCGATCACCACGCCGCCTCGATCTCCGCCGCGGTCAAAACGGGCACGCCCGCCTCGTCGGCGAACCATCTCCACTGAGCCAAGGCCGCGCGCACTTCGTCGATCACTCGCTTCGCCTCCTTCGCATCGAGCGATTCGGACGCGGCGAGTTTTTTCAAATGCTCAAGACCGGGGGCCCGTCGTTCGCCACACACCGCCATGCCGCGCTCGGGCATTTGCTGCGCGCTCGTGAACGTAAGATCATACGCCGGTCCCAACGCCCAGACGCGGTCGCGATAGATGAAACCGTGGTTCTTCGCGTGGTCGTCACGATTGCCCGCGAGCACGTTGAACACCGCGCGCCGATAGGCCCGCCACACCTCTCGTTCGTCCTTGGTCAATCGACGCGTTGCGCGCAGCAACGTCTGATAATCCAAATCGCCGCCTCCGGCGTGCAGCAGTCCGCCCAACGTGTGGTGATGCAGCCGTTCCGCCCCGTCGCGATCGAAGCGCTTCACCGCGAAGTGCCGGCGCGCGCCGTCCGTATGTTTTGTCTCCAGCAATCGTGTAACCGGAAACTCGATACCGGCCGCACGCGCCATTCGGGCATAGGCTTCTTCCAGCGGACCGAGCGCGCCATCACGGCTCGTGTCGAACTTCACGATCCACGACGAGTAGCCGTCCGGAATGACATGTCCGGCCTGCGGAGCCCCGGCACCTGCATCCGGCAGGTTCAGCAGCGCCTTCGGACGAGCCCCGCCGGCCGACGAGCCGACTTGTGCCAGCACATCCAGGTTCACCTCGCCGCCTTTTTCCGCATCCGCGGCGGCCAGGTAGAGTTCGGGCAGGGTGACCGCGCCGGGCGCGGCGACCTCCAGTTCCGGTGCGTAATCGAGTGCGCCCATCGCACGTCGCCCCACATAAGCCAGCATCATGAGCGGAGTCACCGCGTGCTCGGGCGTGCCGCGTTCGCGAAACCACGCCATCATCACCCGACGCCCCCAATGATCGGGAAGCGAGTCTTCAAACAGCCCATGCAACCGCATCGTTGGAACAGACGGATCGCGCGCTTTCACGCCTGGGCTCAACGGTAGTTGAAAGGGCGACAACTCGTGTCCGCTCGCGAGGAACTCCGGAGCGTATTCAAAAAAGATCCCGCCGCGCGCCTCCGCGAGCACGCCGACGGTCAGTCCTCGGTAATGAACGGTGACGCGACTCATGATTGGGTTGAGGTAGGGACGGCCCGCCGGGCCGTCCGGTTGAAACGGAGATGACGGAGGGCCCAGCGGTCCCGCCCCACCCAAAATCCAACTGGCATTTCTGACCTCATGACGTTTTCCGCCGGCCGCGTTGGCGTTCGGGTTTGGTCAGTTCGTCCAGCGATACGCCCGCCAGATCTTGTCCGCGTCCGATGCGGTCGAACTCCTCCAGCAGCTCCAACACCTCCAGCACCTTTAACAGTCGAATCAGCGAGATGCGCCCCGTGCGTTCAAACAGGACATACGTGGCTGTTTTGATCCCGGCCCGGCGGGCGATTTCGTCTTGGGTCCAGGCGCGTTGCAGCCGCCGTTCTCGCACACGTATCGCCAGTTCGGAGGCGATTTCAGCAGGGCTTTTAAGCGATAACATAATCACGAAAAAAGCCTAGAAATCGAAATAGTCGATAATATAGTATCGATAGTCTGCGGTCAGCTGGCACTGCCTGATTCCGCCTTGAAGCAATGCGGGCACGACTTCTCGTAAACATACCGCGCATCTTGCTGCTCGATCACGGTCAGCGGCATCTGGCAATTCCAGCATAGCACGGAGCCGGTTTCCTTGAGTTCGGAGTTCACTCCGACGCGACGATCGAAGACGAAGCATTCGCCGTCATAGTGTGCGCCACCGCACTCCTCGAAATATTTCAGGATGCCGCCGTCGAGTTGGAAGACCTCTTGAAAGCCTTCGCGCACCATGAACGGCCCGGCTTTTTCACAGCGGATGCCGCCGGTGCAAAACATGACGATCGGCTGCGCCTTCAACTCCTCGGGCAACTTCCGTACGGCGTCGGGGAACTCGCGGAAATGATCGATGCGCGGATCGACCGCGCCCTTGAACGTGCCCAAGCGCACCTCGTAATCGTTGCGGGTGTCGAGCAATGTGACCGGCCGGCCCTCGTCGAGCCATTGCTTGAGCGTGCGCGGCGCGAGTTTGGGAGCGGGTTTGCGGGCGGGATCGATGCCATCGACGCCAAACGCGATGATCTCCTTTTTGATCTTAACGAGCATCCGATTGAATGGCTGTTCCGAGCTCAGGCTTTCTTTGGGCGAAAGATCCGAGAGCCCGGCGAGCGTGCGCAGTTCGGACACCAGAGCCGCCACGTTTTCCGGCAGGCCGGCGACGAAGAGGTTGATGCCTTCCGTGCTCAACAAGATCGTCCCTTTCAATGCCCGCTCCGCGCACACGCCTCGCAACCGCTCTTGTAGTACGGGCAGCTCCCCGGCTTCGAACGGCGTGAACTTGTAGGTGGAGATATTCAGGAATTCGGCGGGCATGGCGGACATTCGTCCAAGAATGTGTGTGCATGCACCGCGGAGTGCCAAGCGCGGATCCGGCGATGAAGACGTGGCGGGGGGCGGGGGGGCCCCCCGCCACGGCAGCGGCAAACGTGGGGGCCCCCACCCCCCCCCGCACCCACCCCCGCGTTGCGCGCCCCG
>JANJTQ010000347.1 GCA_024711005.1 Opitutaceae bacterium
AAGCTCGTCGCCCTCTTCGCCCCCGAACACAGCCTCGGAGGCAACATCAAGGCCTCCGTCAATTTCGAGGACACGATCGATCCGCGCACCCAGTTGCCCGTCTATTCGCTCCATGGAAAAAACCGCAAGCCGACCGCCGCCCAGCTCAAGGGTCTCGATGCGCTCGTGATCGACCTGCAGGATATCGGCGTCCGTTCCTACACCTACAACGTGGTGATGCGCTACGCGATGGACGCCTGCTTCGAACACGGCGTCGAGGTCATCATTCTGGACCGGCCCAACCCGCTCGGCGGCCTCAAGGTGGACGGCCCGCTGCTCGACCGCGAATGGTTCAGCGGTGTAGGTGCTTTTCGGATACCGTACGTCCACGGCCTCACCATGGCGGAACTCGCCCGCATGGCCGCCAGCGAGCCGGGCATGCTGGCGATTTCGGAGGCCCATCGCCGCAAAGGCCGTCTCACCCTCGTTCCGATGCGTGGCTGGAAACGGTCCATGCGCTGGCCCGAGACCGGCCTGCGTTTCGTGCCCACCTCGCCCATGATCCGTGATTTCCCCGCCGTGATGGGCTACGCGATGATCGGCCTCGGCTGCGAATACAGCGGGTTCAAACATGGCGTCGGCAGCCAGCATCCCTTCCGCGGACTCACCTTCAAAAACGTGACCGCCGACCGCCTCATCCGCGACCTCGGCACCCTCGCCATCCCGGGGCTTTCCTACCGCAAGATCTTCGTGCCCGACGCCGCGGGAAAGATCAAGGAGGGCGTTTACGTCGACGTCACCGACTGGCAGGCCTGGCAGCCGACCGAGTTGAGTTTCGAACTGATGCGCCTTGCCTGTCGCTACGACCCGCCGAATCCCTTCCAAAAAATCAGCCAGACACAGGCTCGCAGCTTCAACATCCACGTCGGCTCCACGGCGTGGTGGAATGCCCTCAAGCGCGACGGCGCCCGGGCCGACGTCGAGGGCTACGTCGCCGCTTGGCGCGCCGAGGCACTGACCTACCAGCAACAGACCCGGAAGTATTGGCTGTATCGGTAAAACCACTCGCCCGCTCATAAACGGACGCCTACCCGCGGGTCAGCCGCACCGTCTTGATCTCGAACGGACGGAAATCCAGTTCCACCACGTCCGCAAAGACAGACAGTTCTCCCTCCGGCCGTTCCAACATGTCGGTCTGGTGCGCGCGCGTGATTGAAAATCCAATACGCAAACGACACCGTGTCGTCGTCCTCGCCGCCTCATATAAACGCAGCACCACGTGGCCGCCGCGGTCCTCCGCGAGCTTCACGGTTTCCAGGATCACGTTGGGGCAATCGCACTCGAACAACGATACCGCCCCGCCTGCGAATGATCCTTCCGCCAGCCGCAGGGGCGCATTGAACTCCAGCGCCTCCTGGGTCACGCGGCTCTCCACCAGCGAGCCTTCCCAGGCATACAGTGCGTAGGCGAACTCATGCATGCCGATGTCCGCGTTCATGTCCGGCGCCTGCGGGGCTCGCAGGAGAGTGAGCCCGAGCGTATTTCCCTCCGCACTGATTCCGTACTTGCAGTCGTTGAGCAGCGCGGCGCCACGGCCTTCCTCGGCCAACGCGCTCCACTTCTGCTGACACACCTCAAACCGGTCTTGATCGATCTTGCGCGAGCGGTGCGTCGGACGTTTCACGTGTCCGAATTGAATTTCGTGCAGCGCCTCGGGGGTCGTGATCGCCAGCGGGAAACACACCTTGAGCAGCTTATGTTTCTCCGACCAGTCGATCCGCGTGTGAAACTCCAGTCGTCGCGATCCGCGCGCCAGCCGGATCTCCTGCTCCATCGTCGAATCGTGCAACGTCCTCCTCACCCGCACCACCACGGCCAAGGGCCCCGCGGCCAGGAGTTCCACCATGGCGCTGTCGTCCAACGCCACCGGCTGTTGCGCATAGTGCGCCTCGATCTCCCACGCATCGCACACGCGCGGTGTGTCCCGATACATGCGGAATTCGTTGAGCGGACCCGCCGCCAGTTCGCGCCCCGACTCCTTGTCGAACCAGCTTGTCACACGACCCGACCGATCGAGCCGCACGTGATAAAATTCATTCTCGAAATCATAGGCCGATTTCGCACGCGGCGCCGCGACGTCGTCCGTCGCGCACGCTTCGGCCAATCCCGTCCAGCCACAACCTGAACTGCGTACTTCGGCATGCGTCACGCCGCTTATGTCCTGCGTCAACGCCCCGTCCGGCACGGACGCCTCGCCCACCGGCACCAAGCCCCGCCGGGCCCATGGCAGCGAATTGAACACCACGACTTCTCTTTCCGCCACCGTCGACGCCGATGGTTGCGCAGGACTGTCGGGACCGGTGCGAACACCCGCCATCTCCCGTTCGCCCGACGGCACGCCGAACCGGCGCGACCCACCCGTGGCCAGCCGTCCCATGGCCGCATCCGCAAGGCTCGTGCTCTCGGCCAGCGCCTCCGCGTAGAGTTCGTTCGCCTCATTCGCGGCGCGCTCGATGCAGGAGCCCGGCAGGATGTCGTGAAACTGATTGAACAAGGTCTTCTTCCACGCGGACTCCAGCGCCGCATAGGGATACTCCGCGCCGGCGACCACATGCGCCGTTGTCGCCCAGAGTTCCGCCTCGCGCAGCATCGACTCGCATCGACGGTTCCCGCGTTTCAACGCCGCCTGCGTCGTGTAACACCCGCGATGCGCCGGCAGATAAATCTCGCCCGTATACACCGGCAGCGTCTCCGGCTGCCGCTTCTGAAAATCAAAAAACTCCCGCGGCGCCGCCTGCCGGCAGCGCGGCGAGCCCTCCAAATCCACCTGCCGCCGCAAGAACTCCAGATGCGTGCGCTCGCACCCGCCGCCGCCATCGCTGTGTCCGTAAACGGCCATGCGCGCCCGCAGCCCGTCCTTCTGCGGGTTTTGCGTCCACTGCTGGCGAATCGCCGCCGGATTGGTCCGGATCCCGTAAAACTCCACGAAATGAGAAAAGATCCGCGTTCCATCGATGCCTTCCCACCAAAACGTCGAATATGGAAACGGCTCACCTTCGGCCCCGAAGACACTGAACATCTTGGACGATCCGAATGTCGTCATGCCACAGCCCGCCATGATCTGCGGCAGCGAGCCGGTGAACCCAAACGTGTCGGGCAACCACACGAACTCGCTCTCGACCCCAAACTCCTCCTCGAAGAAACGGCGTCCGTACAAAAACTGGCGCACCAGGCTCTCGCCGCCGGGGAGGTTTACATCGGCCTCCGTCCACATCCCGCCTTCGGGCGTCCACTGACCGCGCTTCACCGCATCCTTCACACGCGCATAGATCGTCGGATGCAGTCGCTTCGCGATGTCGTACAGCACCGGCATGCTCTGCAAGTATTTGTACTCAGGATACAGTTCCATCAACCCGAGTTGATTCGCAAAGGTGCGCGCCACCTTGCGCTCGGCTTCCTTGAGCGGCCACTGGTAAACGATATCGAGGTGGCTGTGCCCCACGCAGAACAAGGTCGGCGCGGTCGAGCCATTGCGGCACTCCAGCAGCGGACGCAGCCGTTCGCGCGCCGCGAGGACCGTCGGCTCCATCCCGGGCCAGGTGAGCTCGGGATCGGCGATCAGCGTAAAATCGCGCAACCCCGCGTCGATCTCCGCCACGCGCAACGAATCCGCCGGCAACTGATCGCGCAGCTCCAGCAGCGTACGCGCATCGATCGCGAGCTGAAACACCTCCTCGCGCCACACGCCAAACGTCACCTCGGGCAACACCCGCTGCAACGCCGGCGGCTCGGTCAGCGTGGGCACGCCGGCCAGCGCAGGTCCGCCGCCCGCCCCCGCCCGCGTCGGCCCGCCGAAGGCTTCCGCCAGAAATGAATACTCCTGGCCGTCCGTCTTGCGCGGCAACCGCAGGTGTACATGCGCCCAGTCGCGGCTGCCGATTTCGTTGCCGTCGATCATCACGCGCCACTCGCCGAAGATATCCCCGCCGAACTGCGGCGTCGGGTGTCCGGCATGAAGCACAAGCGTCTCGCCCGCGATCTCCGCGGGCACGCGGATGTCTCCTCGAAACCAGGCATATTGCCACTTGGATCCCCAGCGGGTGCCGGCTGCAATCGGCGCGAAGTCACGATCCGCGGCCTCGGCGGACGTCAGCTGGTCGTAGGTGAAGAACGCCTCCAGTTCAACGTATCCCTTCGGTGCATACACCAATTGTTCCAGGGCCGTGATCCAGGATTCCACACGAGAGCGCCATTCGGTATTGAGAGACATGTCGTAAAATCAGTTTGCAACGTCGGTCAGGTGCTTGCGCACCACGGGACGGATCGCCCGGGCCCAGGCCTCGTAGCCGGCTCGGTTGGGATGGAGGGCATCGGGCATCAGGTCGCGCCTCAGCGTGCCGTCCTCGCGGAGAAACACGTTGCCGATATCCAGAAAGGTGACCCGCCGCCCGTCGCCGAGCGGAGCGATGAGCCGGTTGACGTCGTTCATCTTGACCCGCAACCGGTCCGTCGGGGAATCGCCGCGGGGAAAGATGGCCAGCACCAGAACGTGCGCCGACGGACATCTGCGCTGGCAGGTCTCGACGATGGTTTGGATGCCGCCGGCGATTTCGACCTCGGTGTGTCGCACGTTGTTCGTGCCTGCGAGCACGACGATCAGTTTGGGATCGATGCCGTCCAACTCGCCGTTTTCCAGACGCCACAGGATATTCTCGGTCCGATCGCCCGCGACGCCGAACGACGCGGCGCGGGTGGTGCCGTACTCACGCTCGAATACGGGCAGGCCGCCGGTCGCATACTTCCAACTCTCGGTAATCGAGTCCCCGACAAACAGGAGCTCAACCCCGCCCTTCCGCGTACGGTCCAGATTGGCCTGGAACTTCTGCATCCAGTCGTTTCGCGCCACCGCCGATGCCGCCGGATTTGCCCCGGCCGGCGGCGTGTCGAGCGGCCAGTTGACCGTCTGCGCCGAAAGCCCGGCGCAGAACGGCAGAAGGAAACACGCGATGAATGTCGCTGGTTGCATGGTACGAATGGTTGCCTGAGCCGGTCACCTCGCGGCCTACTCTGGTGGTGCTGAAGGACCCGTCGCCAGCGGATCACCAGGAGTTGCCGCTCTCGGTGACGGTGTAATCGTCGCCGCCTGCGTTGCTGAACGCCGGGCCGGTGGCTCCGGTGACCGTGTTGTTCTCGAATACTCCTGAACCCTTGACCCGCGGTTCAATCAACACGCCTTCCTTGCCGGGGTTGATGATCTGGTTGTTAACGAAACGGATATTCTGCTCGTAGGGACCGGTGATGTGCAGCCCCCGATAAAGCGAGTCGATGATCCGGTTGTCTTCGAAGGTGACGTTCCCGATCGCGGATTTTCCGGCGAAAATCCACACGGCGCCGCGGAGTTGGGAGGTGATGCGACCACCGCCGCGCACGACCACGTTGCGGCGAATCACCGAGTCCGTCAGATCATGCATCGGGAAGGGAACCGGAAGGTTGATCGTGAGGCAGCCCATCGCGGAGTTATCGGCGAGATAGTTGTCCTCGATGATGTGGCCGGAACCGCCCGCGAGGTCCAAGTTGTGCCCCCACCAAACGGCGGTGATCGTATTGCGACGGGCGATGTTGTTGCGGGAAACGGAATCCCCCTCGATGGCCAGATGGGTTCCTCCTTTGGTCTCGGAAAGGATCGCGATGCCGTCATCGCCGACGCCGCGAACATGGTTGTTCTCGATCAGATTATTCGAGGCTCCGTGGGCGAACGTAAGCGAGTCGGCGTAGGTGAAACGCACGCGACAATTGCGAACGACGCCGTGGGTGGCCCCGCTCATCCAGAAGCCGACGTGACTATGCGCAACCCAAACGTTTTCGACCCGCCATTGGGTCGCCTTGTCGGAGGCAGCGGAGGTGAAGGCCTTGGCGGCGGATCCGCGCTGGGAGACATCCGCGTTTTCGAGAAACAGGTCGTGAACTTCACTGCCCTTGCCGGCGATGCGAAATCCGAAATCGTTCACCGACGTATCGAGCGTTCCAATCAAAGCGGTGTGCCACATGCCGGCGCCACGCACCTTCACGCCATCGAGAAGAAACTGTTCGTTTTGATAATAGGTGCCGGCGGGAAACCACACTGTTTTGCCCGCGGCACGGGCGGCGGCGATACAGGCCTTGATCGCGGCGGTGTCGGCTTTGACGTCGCCCTTACCCGCGCCGAAATCGACCACCGAGAGCGAGGTTTCGTCAGCCGGACGCTCGATCGGCGGAGGCGCCAGTTCAAGGTCGATGAGATCGATGCGATAATAGGATGCGGTGTCGGCGGCGTCTTTCTGCAAGCGGAGACGGTCACCCGGCTGAAGCGCGGCGCCTTCCAGATGGTAGCGGGTTTCGTCCCAAAACACCTGGGGCAACCCGTGAGCCGGATCGTTGGAGCGCTTGCCGCGGGTGGGGTCGCCGTAGAGCCAGTTATAACGCGACTCCAACGTGAGCGCCTGACGACGGACGCCGTTGACGTACACGCTGAGCGTTGATTTCTGGCCGCCACCTCCCGGCGCATCGGGCGTGCAATGGCGCACCACCAGCGTGTTGGCAGGTGCCGTGACCGGAAATTCCAGGAAGTGGTCGGGCGCGGTAAGTTCAACGAACGCCCTGCCGGATGCTTCGAGTTCCGGTGAAGACTCCGGCCCGGACGGGAGCGCTTTCAAGCTGACGATGGCGCCATTGGTCGTGTTGTCGGATGACTCGGCCTCGTGGGTGAGAAAGGCGACCGAGGCGCCGACGGAGCCGGTGGAAAAGGGAGCGGAGTAAGCCGGCGAACTCGAGGCACCGAGACACAGAGCCAAGGACATCATGATCGGGAGGGAGCGGGGGGGCTGAATAGACATGGATTGAAGACGGAGAGACCGGTCAAGCGGCCGGGAAAAGAGAATCAGTAGATGATCAACGGGGCTCCTCCGGTGGTGCGTTCGACGCCGCGCCAAAACGTGGAGCGATTGCCGTCGGACGGAATCCGCCCTTCGGCGGCCGGGTTGACTGACCTGGGGTCGGGAGGGAGATAGCTGGCGACGTGCCCGTCAACCAAGAGGCAGTGAACCCGACCGTTGTTGCGCGGCATGATCGCGCTCACGTGCATATCCATGCGTTTACTGTCGCCGATCATCAGCGTGCGGGCGGGATTGAGCACCTCGTCGATCCGCAGCGGATTGGCCGGCGTGGCGGGGATCGTCCCGGCAAACATATTGAGAGCCGGATTAAATCCGAAGGAACGCGCCTGGGCGTCGGATTCCATCAACGGGGTGTAGAAGACCGTGTCCTTGAACACCTCGGCATAACGATCACCGGTGTCCGGCGTCGGCGGCACCGCCGGGCGGGGGCGATCCGGATAAAGAATCTCCCAAAGCTCCCGATACCAATAATAGTCGGGCGAGCCGGGGCTGTTGACGGGCAGTTTCTTTTTGTTCTCGGCCACGAAAATCTGAACGGCGGTTCCCAGTTGCCGAAGGTTGCTGAGCGATGCGCTGATCCGCGCGGTTTTACGGACACTGCCGAGGACCGGGATAAGAATGCCCGCCAAAACACCGATGATGGCGACGACCGTCAGAAGCTCCACAAGGGTAAATCCGGAAAGAGCGGAACGCGAAGAACGGGAGGCGGGACGCATGGTGGGAAAAGGATGAAAGCAATGATGGGGTCAATGGGCTCCGGCGGATTCACCGTGCGGCCGGGTTGATGCAGTCGGAAGGTAGGGCGAGGCGTCCCCGCCGAGCCGCATCCGAGCGACGGCTCAGCCGGAGGCTTCGCCCTACCCGTGTCCCCCATCTGTCCGTGTTGGTTCCTCTCGAAGCCGTTTTGAATACAGGGTCACGGTCTCACGGATTGCGATGGGCTCTGCGGCCAACGAAGGCCAGAAGCGAGACGCCCGCAACAATCGAGGCCGCATGCGCGGGCTCCGGGATCTGACTGGTCGTCACATTGACATCACCGATCGCAACATCGCCGATCGAACCGATGTAGACCTTGGAGAATTCGCTGAAGGACTCCGCGCCCAGATCGATCGCCGCTTTCGCAACACCGTTGACCGTGAGGGTCAGCGAATTCGCTTCCGCGCTCCACGAGAGCCCGACCGGCAGGAGCACGGACGACTCACCGGTCACCGACGCGGGCATGCCGGGACGCCCGATCTGGGTGCCACCGCCATCGATGTACATCGCCGGGGAGCCGGCGGTGGCGGAGAAGGTGAGGTTGTAAACAAGAGTGGCGTTATCGAACCGCACGACGCGCACGCTGCCGGAGCCGGCCGCATACGCCTCCCAGCGGAAGCCGTAACCCTGGGTGCCGCTTTCGTTGAAAAGGCCGATCCAGAACGACCGTCCGTCGGTCAAATGCAGCGCATTTACGGTCAGATCGAAGTCGCTCGTGACCGGCTGGTTCAATGCCGAGGTGATCACCCGGTTGCCAAGATTCAGATAGGGCGTGGCAAGATTGGGGTAGGTCGCGTTCGTCCGGATGATCGTCGCGACACCACCGGTGCCCACCTGGCTCCAGTTGTCGGTCATGGCATCAAAGCCGTTACCCGCCGTGTTCCAGCTGTAGTAGTCGAACGTATCCGAGAACACACTACTTTCGGCGGCGTGAGCAAGGGAGGCGAAAGAGAGCGCGGACAAAACGAGAAGGCGCGAAAGCAGGGAGCGAGGACGTGAGCGGTTGTTCATAAAGGAACAGGTTTTGGGTTGGTTTCGGGGATTGGGGATAGGAAGGTCGGGCTGGCGACGGCCATGAATTCCGAGACATGGCCGAAAAGGGGACGGGGAGGTCGGGGTCTTGGCAGGAACGATGCGAAGCGGGGCTCAGCGGCGTTCCAGTTACGCCACAATAGCAGAATTGCATTGCCCCTGTCTTCCGCCGTACCTGTCTTTTCTTACGCTTTATTGATTCTCATCATGAATCACCCCGTCTGATGGATCCTATCGTTTTTTTCCGATGCCCCTCATTGATTATTCCTTCCGGTTTCCCGCCAATGTCTGTCGGTTTTCCCAATGGCGGTATCCGTGGATCGATGTGACCCAGTCGATCCATACACACGCGTTTCACGAGGTGTTCTGGGTGGAGGAAGGCGAAGGGTTGCACGTTATCAATGGCGAGCAACGACGGCTCTTCCCCGGGCTCCTCATCCTGGTTCGCAAGGAGGATGAACACGGGTTCTCCGCGGCGCGGAAAGGGGAGTTCGTGCGATTCTCGAACTTCCCCTTTGCATGCGAACTCTGGGACCGTGTGCGTCAGCGGTATTTTACGCCGAAGCAAACCGGTGGCCGCGCCGAGTGCGGATGGCTTGCGGAGAAGGATCATCGGAAACGCGAATTCTCCCTCGATGCCGCGCAAGTGGAGCGGTTGCGGGCGATGTCGCACGACTTGGAAACCGGGGCGCGCGACGCGTTGAGCGCGGAGGCGTTCCTGCTGGGCGTGCTCTCGTTGTTGGCGAACGCGAGCCGCCCCCGGGAAGCACTGCCCAAATGGCTGGGCAACGCCTGTCGGTTGATTCAGGAACCCGCGCATTTCACCGGGGGAACCGCGGAACTGGCCCGACTGGCCGGACGAAGCCCCGAACACGTGGCGCGGGAAATCAAGCGCCTGTTGAAGAAGACCCCCACCGATGTGGTCAACGAGGCGCGCCTTGCCCATGCGGCGCATGAGCTGTGCACAACCTCACGTGAGATCATCGATATCGCGGCGGACTGCGGCCTCGAAAACCTGGGGCATTTCTACAAGATATTCCGGCGCCGATTTGGCGTCTCCCCGCATAAGTATCGTAAAAAAGGATACGTGGAATCCGAGTTAAGGCTGGCCGGAAGCTAGGGCGTGTCCCCGAAATACCATTCGGGTTTATTTTCAGAGGTAGGCCGCCTGCTTGCAGGCGCGGGTTCGGAGCGTGAGCGAGCTCACGGCCTACGCCGAAAATTCATTTCAAAAAACGACCTGGGGCACGTCGCAGCCTAGGACGATTCAACCACATGGCTAAAAGGCGTCAGTCCAGCCGCCGGTGATTAACCCCGAGAATCGAAAGCCGGCGAAGGTGCTTTCGGATGGTCT
>JANJTQ010000014.1 GCA_024711005.1 Opitutaceae bacterium
GGTCATCCGGCGCCGATGCGCGCGGAGATCGCCCGTGATCTTGCGATTTTGTGCAAAAGCGAAAACGCCGGTGATCTCGTCTTGCTCGGGTGGGGCGCCGGTGGCGCCTGGACCTTCGCCGCCGAACGCGGAGCGCACGCCGGCCCCGGTCCGCACGAGACGCAGGGTTTTCTACTCGTGCCGCCCGGAACCCGGTTGCCGGCCGACTCGACACACTTCGTACGTCCGATGGATTTACGTGCCGCCGGGCGGGCTTTTCTCGGCTATGCTCCCCTCGCGTCCAGTCATCATGCCGGCGCGCGCACCGAGACGCATCTGCGCGTGATGACCTACAACGCGCATGGGTGCAGCGGCATGGACGGGCGTGTTTCGCCCCGCCGCATTGCCCGCGTGATCCAGCAGCAGTCCGCCGATCTCATCGCCTTGCAGGAAATCGATCATGGGCGCTCGCGCTCACGCAGCGAAGATCAGTCGGCGCTGATTGCGGAGGCGCTTGGTTACCATGTCGTTTTCTGTCCGACGGTGATACACGGCCACTCCGGGCATTACGGCCACGCCCTGCTGAGTCGCTGGCCGATCGAGGTTATCAAAGTCGCCGAGTTGCCCGGTGCGCCCGGCAGCTGGTGGCCGGAGCCGCGCGGTGCACTTTGGGCGCGCGTCGAGGTCAACGGTGTCGATATCAACATCGTCACCACGCATCTCGGGCTCAGTCCGCGGGAACGTATTTCACAGATGCAGGAATTGCTGGGGCCCAGTTGGCTGGGGCCGATCATCGCAACGGAGCCGGTGGTCCTTTGCGGCGATTTCAATCTTTCTCCAGGCAGCGTGCCTTATGGATTGGCCGCGGCGAAACTGCGTGATGTGCAGGCCGCCTGCGCCGGACACCGGCCGCGGAGCACCTTTAGCTCGATGCATCCGTTCATGCGCATCGACCACATTTTTGTTTCGTCGCATCTGGAGACCGAGCGCGCCTTTGTCCCGCGCAACGACCTCACCCGGATTGCCTCGGATCACCTGCCGTTGCTGGCTGATCTTTCATTTTCGTCCGCAGACGACGAAACGACCACGCGCACGTGACGGTGATCGCTACGGCGTAGATGCCGAAGCCGATGAGTTTTGCCGGAGTGAGGTCCGCGCTTTCGTGTCCGAAGATTACTCCCACAATCGAGCGAATCACGTGGAGCGGAAAACTCCACAGCAGGTAGGTCCCAAGCGGGACGCCGACCAGCGGTAGAACGTAGTTTTGCGCGAAATACGGAGCTCCCGGCAGCAGCATCGTGAACTGGGTAAGCGGCACATGCGAGGCCTCGGGCAGACGCCGGCGCAACGGCTCGACCCGCCGCGCAAAAAAGTCCGGCGCCATCTTCACGAGTGCGTAGCTCGCGAGTAACTGGATCAGAATCGAGACGGTCGTCAGCACCAGCCCAAGACCCGTGCCGAAGCGCACGCCGGCGGCCACATGGAGCACACTCACGGGAAAACCAAACATGGGCAGCACGGTCATCACGACGAACACCGCCGGACCATTCATCCGTTGCGAGTAGTCGTGAATCGCCTGCACATCGATCGACCGGTAATAAAATATCATCGCGATGCACGCCAGCACCGCGCACGCGATCCAGACCCAGCCTGTGGGCGTAATCCGGCGCAAGAGGGAGACTAGCATCACGTAACCGACCCGCCAACGAACCGGCGGTTCGCGCCCGAGGGAAGCTTGCCTCGACTTGGATGTAGCCGTGAAAAGCTTGGACGTGGGTCGAGCAGTCCGCATCTCAACGCCCGGAGCGACGCCGGGGCATTTCTACTTCCCGCCGGTCTTCGCCTGCACCTGACGCCAGATCGCCAGCAGTTCTTCGAAATCGTCGTCCCGATCGCTGCTATCCACGACGAAGTCGAATTTGCCGATTTCCAACAACTCGCGTTCTGCGGTTTCCATGCGGTGGGCGATCTCCGTTTCTGTTTCGCCACGTCCTTGCAGGCGCATGCGGAGTTCGGGGATGGAGACGCTGATGAACACCGTGCCCATATGCTTCGCGAGCAGGGGATTCGCCCGCGCGGCCTTGCGGAAACTCTCCACGCCCTGGACGTCCACATTGATGATCAGGCTGCGTCCGGCCGCGAGCGGATCGAGCACGGACGACGCGAGCGTGCCGTAGCGATTTCCGGTTTTGTGGACCCACGCCCATTCGAGAAATTCACCCGCCGCCACCTTGGCGTCGAAGGTTTCCGGCGTGAGGAAGTGGTAGTGCACCCCGTCGACCTCGCCGGGGCGGGGTGCGCGTGTAGTGGTGGTGACGATACGTTCGAAACCCGGAACTTCGGCGACCATGCGTTCGCAGAGAGTGGTTTTACCGGAACCGGCGGGACCGGCGAGAACGAGGAGGACGGGGGTCATGTCGGACATGATTAATAGGTGAACGCCACGCCGGCGAGCAGCAGGCCGTAAACGGTGAGCGCGCCTCCGAGCAGACGGGCGCGTCCCGGCCTGCGAAAAAGCCATTCAAAGAAATCGCGCAGGCGGAACGGCGAGACCGCGAGGTAGAGCGCGAGCGTGATCGCCACGTAGAGGATCGACACCAGAAACAGGCGCTGCGGCAGCTCATAGCGCTGGTAGGCGGACATCAGCAACGGCCAGGCTCCGACGAGAATGATCACGCTCAGGCCGCGAACGGAGAGAAATTCGGGGAGATAGAAAAATGACAGCACGGCGAGAATGCCGAAGATGAACACGAACGGCGTGGGCGTGGAAAAGCCAATGAGGTCGGCGTTGGACATGTTGGCCACATTGTAAAGAAACCAAGCCGCGCCGCCGCCGAAGAACACGACCGTGGCCGTCTGGGAGCGAGGGAACGACTTGAACATCGCCGTGATGGCCGAGTTGCCGACGAGAAATAGAAACCCCAGCGAAAGCAGGAGCAGGCCGGTGATGAGGGTGGCGACGGTGAGTGACATGGGCTTGGAATCGTTCTCGTTCTTCGTTCTCTTACTCGTTCTCGACGTCCCCGTAGGGAGCTTGGTCCTCGTGGAGTTCTCCGGAAAATCTGGCTATTAATCCGGCAACCATCGAAACCACCCCGATCAGGATTTGTTTGCCCTCGTTGGCCACTGATGCCTCCAGCTTCTTCTTGACGACAAGCACATCCAGGCACGCCGCACACTCAACAATCGAGCCGCGCGAAATATCCAGATACCGACAACGATCGGGATGAGACCGCTTGCCGTTTCCTTCGGCGATGTTGAGCACGATGCTGGTGGAGGCCCGGTCCAGCTGGTCGCGAGTGGCGATTCTTGACGGAAGCGATTCCAAGACCGGCTCGACCCAGGCAATGAATTGCAAGGCTTCCTGATAGGCGCGGAGCTTTTCGTGGTCGAAAATCGGGGACATGATGGCGAAGAGGAGAACGAGTAAGAGAACGAAGAACGAGAACGATTACGCGGCGTCGAACACCCCGCCCAACACCAACTCGCCGTACAACGTGCTCACGCTGGCGCGATCGATCTTCAGCGGCACGAGCTGGCCGATCAGGCGCGGGTTCGCGTCGAAGATGCACACGCGGTTGCCGCGGGTGCGGCCGGTGAAACGCAGGCCGGTCTTGTCGGGACCCTCGACCAGCACTTCCTCCACCGTGCCGAGCAGCGCCGCGTTCCGGCGTTCGGAGTTTTTGCGAAGGATGTCCAACAGGACCTGGTTGCGGTGCTCCTTCACCTCGTCGGGAATCTGGTCGCCCATACCCGCGGCGGGCGTGCCGCTGCGAATGGAATACTTGAAAATGTAGGCCATGTCGTAGTTGCAGGCCTCGAACAGCTCGCGCGTCTGCTCGAACTCCTCGTCGGTTTCGCCGGGGAAACCCACGATGATGTCGGTCGAGAAATACATGTCGGGCCGCACGGCGCGCAGCGAATCGACGATCTCCTTGTAACGCTCGCGTGAATACGGACGGTTCATCGCCTTCAGGATGCGGTTGCTGCCGCTCTGCATCGGGAGGTGGACGTATTCGCAGAGTTTGGGCAGGCGTCCGTAGGCCGCGGCGAGGTCTTCCTTGAAGCCGCGCGGATGCGGCGAGGTGAAGCGAATGCGCTCGATGCCGTCGATCTCGTGCACGCGCTCGATCAACTGGACGAACGGCGACACGCCGTCGGTGTGCGTGTAATCGCGGCGACCGTAGCTCGTGACGATCTGTCCGAGAAGGGTGACTTCTTTGACGCCGCGCGCGGCGAGGGCGCGGCACTCCGCGACGATGTCGTCCATCGGACGGGAGCGTTCGTCGCCCCGTGTCTTCGGCACGATGCAGAAGGCGCAGTCCATGTTGCAGCCCTGCTGGATGGAGACGAAGGCGTTGACCTGTGGCGGAGCTCCGTCGCAGTCCTCGGGGGCGAGGTGATCTTTGATGGTGTTCTGCGAACCGGCCTCCTCGCCGATATCGACGATCGTCTCGCCGATGGGCACGCCGGCTTCGCGCGCGGCGCGCAGGTTGTCGAGGAAGTCGGGAACCTGATGGAATTTCTGGGTGCCGACGATGAGGTCCACGTCGGGCAGTTGGTCGAGAAGATCGGCTCCGCGGTTCTGGGCCATGCAGCCGAGGATTCCCAGGACGAAGTCGGGGTTTTTCTTTTTGCGATGGGCGATGTTGGCGGCCTTGCCGATCGCCTTTTGTTCGGCGGCTTCACGCACCGAACAGGTGTTCAGCAGCAGCACGTCGCACTCGCTCTCGGAACCCACGATACGATAGCCCCGGGCGCGTAACATCGCGGCGACCGCCTCGCTGTCGCGCTCGTTCATCTGACACCCATACGTTTTGATGTGGACCCGATTCATCTACTGGAAGGGTCTAAGTAACCCGCCACCTAGGAGGGTCAAACGGTAAAGCGGCGGCGGTGCGGTTCGGGCGGACATCCCGGCGACTTCAAACCCGGGGCGGCGCGAAGACCGGGGTGGGGGTGGGGCCGTGGGGAGGGGATCGGGTGGTTTTCCAAGGCAAGATTTTGTCGCTCGAATTAGCGAAGCCCGACGTGCTTTCCTCGTTTGCCGCCAAGGGGATAAAAATCGACGTCATTTGCAGCTGCTTCCGGACGTTCCCGGGCAGAACTGCCACTCTTGCACTCGGTCTGTCCGGTCGTGAATCTGCGCCCGCCGATGCTTTTGATGTTTATTGCCTCCCTGCCTGCCGCGGTATTCACGCAAGCACCTGTTTTCCAGGAGATTGGTTGCGGTGGGGCGGGCGGTCTGCTGGCTGCCGACGTGACCTTGTCCGCTCCCGAACAGTGGGAGACGTTCGCCGTCCGTCCGGGCCTGATCAACGAGATGGATGTGCCGACCGGGTTTGCTTTTCACGAAACGGAATCCGCCGCGCAGGACGACGAGCGGAGGGGCTCTTTGAATACTGTGATCGCGGCGCCGCCATTTCTTGAGATCACGCTGCCGGTGTTCGCTACCGAAGACTCCGGCCTGACCGACGCACAGTCCGAGGACCTGTCGATTCCGCAATATGATGCTTGGGTGAGCATGCTGCGCGATCAGCCGAGGCCAAGGCGTGCCGATGAGTTTCTGGAGGACATCAAACGGATTTTTGCCGAGGAAGGTGTGCCTGCGGAGTTGGCGTGGCTTCCCGAGATCGAATCGATGTTCGACCCCCGCGCCCGGAACACGGTCGGGGCGTGCGGCTTGTTTCAACTGATGCCTGTCACCGCGCGGGAGCTTGGCTTGAGGTTATGGCCTTACGACGAGCGCACGAATCCGGAGAAAAGCGCGCGCGCGGCCGCCTCGTTGCTCCGCCGTTTGCATGGGGTATTTGATTCTTGGCCGCTCGCACTGGCCGCCTACAACGCCGGTGAGGGACGCGTGCGCCGCACGTTAAAGGCCGGGGATGCAACCACCTTTGCGGAGATCGCCCACACGCTTCCGTCCGAGACGCGCCTCTATGTGCCCAAGGTCCTCGCGACGCTGGCCGTGCGCGAAGGTATCAGTCCCTCCGCGCTTCCGGCGCCGCGATTGCCCTGACGGAGGATCGGAGCGGGCGGGGACCACCCCCTCTCAAATCCGTCCGCTTGCCGGCGAGGACTCCGGTGCCACTTGAACGACTTCGTCGCTTCCGGGCCAAAGTAACCTATTGGGTTACTCTACCTCTGGACGTTTCTCCTCTTCCAGAGGAATTTAACGGAGTCGCGTTAACCCTCCGCGACGGCGAGTTGACCGCAGCCGGCGCCGATATCGATGCCGCGCCGTTGCCGCACCGTGCTCGGCAGACCATAGCCGGCGAGGATCTCCTGAAATCGTTTTGCGGCCGTGTTGTGGCTCGGCAGGCCGGCGTATCCGGATGTTGGATTCAGCGGAATCAGGTTCACCTGCGCCTGCATGCCCTTGAGCAGCGCGCCCACCGCGTGCGCCTGGTCGGGACCGTCGTTTTTGCCTTCGATCAGCGTCCACTCGAAAAAGATGCGCCGATCCAGTGTCTCCGTGTAATAGCGGCACGCGTCCATCAATGCATCCAGCGGCCAGGCGCGCGCGGCCGGTACCAGCGCAAGACGTTCGGCTTGTGTTGCCCCGTGCAAGGACACCGCGAGGTGCATCTGTCGTTTTTCGTCGGTCATGCGGATGATGCCGGGCACCACGCCGACGGTGGAGAGGGTGATCTTTTTCGCCCCGAGTCCCATGCCCGCGCCATCGCACAGGATGTCGGCGGCTTTCATCACCGCGTCGTAGTTGTGCAAAGGTTCGCCCATGCCCATCAGAACGATGTTGCGCAGGCGTTCGTGACGGTGATGGGGCGAGAAGTGGTCCGCCTCGGACAGCGCCGGGTTTTCTTCGGCGGTGTGGCGCAACACGCGATCCACATGCACTGCCTGAGCGACGATTTCACCGGGGGTGAGGTGTCGCGTGTAGCCCATTTGTCCGGTTGCGCAAAACACGCAGCCCATCGCGCAACCGACCTGCGAACTGATGCATGCCGTTGTACGCCCGGTGTAGCGCATGAGCACGGTCTCGATGCGATGCTCGTCGCCGAGCGCGAGCAGGTACTTGCGCGTAAAACCGTCGCTGGAATGCGTTTCGCGCGCGATGGCCAGACGGCCGGGCATGGTCTCGGTTTCCAGGCGTGAACGAAGGCGCGCCGGCAGTTCGCTCATCGCGGCAAAGTCGTCCATGCCTTCCAGATAAAGATACTTCCATAACCGCGCCGCGTGCACGGCGCTCATGCCCCAGCCGGTCACGAGCGCGACGAGTTCGGGGCGGGTGAAACCATACAGGGCAACGGGCGATGAAGACATGAGCGGGAAACAGGGGATGGAATGCGAACGAACGGGATTTTCAACCCTCGTCGGACGCGGACCACAGATCGGGATTGCCCGTCGCATCGATGGCCACAGAGTTGATGCATGTGCCGTGTGCGCCACGCCGTTCATGACCCCCGCTGATCCGCTACCGAACTGGCCGGGCGTTGTGCCTTTGGCGACAAGTCAGATGTTCGCGATGATCGCGGAGCATACGCAGAACGCCGCGATCTTCACCGACCCACAGTATCGGATTTTGTGGGTCAATGGCTCGTTCGCCCGCACCACCGGCTACTCGCTTGAGGAGGCGCGCGGCCGCAGCCCCGCCGATTTTCTCCGGGCACCCGACAGCGATCCTGTTGCCGCCGCCGAGATCCGCACCGCGATCGAGCAGGGCCGCACCTTTGATGTGGTGATGCGTAATCGGCGGAAAGATGGCGTCTGCATTTGGATGCGTCTGGATGGTCAGCCCGTGAGGGATGACGCCGGCCGGGTGACCGGCTTCCTCGTTGTCGGCGCGGATGTGACCGCGCAGATCGAACGCGAGAGCGCCCTCGAACGCAACGAAGCCCTCTTCAACGAAGCTCAGCGCATCGCCCGAATCGGCAGTTGGGACTACGACCTTCTCACGAAGCGGCAGCAGTGGAGCGCGGAGACGTTTCGTATTCACGGACTGCCTGTTGGCGAGACTCCGCAAACCGGCACGATTGTCAGCGCCTTTACCGAGGAACACCAACCGGTGATCGAGGCCGCCTTCACCCAGTGTTGTCAGATGGGCGTTCCCTTCGATGTGGAACTCCAGCTTAACACCCGCGCCGGCAGCCCGCGCTGGGTGCGTTGCATCGGGCGCGCTTATACGCAAGACGATCGCGTGGTGCGTGTGGCCGGCACGATGCAGGACATCAATGACCGCAAGCGATCCGAGCTCGAGGTCGCCCGGCTGGCCGAACGCATGACTCTCGCGGCCAAGTTCGCCGGTATCGGTATCTGGGAATATAATCACGACACCGGGGAGCTGATCTGGGACGACGCGATGCTCGCGCTGCATGGGATGCATCGCGATGCGTTTCCGGGCAATTTCTCTATCTGGCACCTTGTGATGCTGCCCGAGGACCGTGCGGCGGAGGATCAGATCAACCGCGCCTTTTCCGAGGGCGCCCGCGAGTTTGATGTCGAGTATCGCATCCTTACTCCCGCCGACGACATTCGCTACATCCGCAACTGCGGCCGCATCGTGCGCAACGCTTCCGGTCGCGTCCTCCGGTCCTACGGTGTCAACTATGACATCACGCGCGAACGCGTGAACATGATCGCCCTTCTCGAATCCGACGAAAGCCTGCGCGAGGCCAATGCCTCCCTGCAGGCGACCATCGAGGAGACCCAGCGTCTTGCCCAGGCCGCCGAGGCCGCCAATCGGGCCAAGAGCGCGTTTCTCGCCACCATCAGCCATGAGATTCGCACTCCGCTTAATGGCGTTATCGGCATGACCAATATCCTCGCCGGCACCGAGCTGCGGGATGAACAGCGCGATTATCTCAACACGATCAAACTCTCCGGCGAAGCCCTCCTTACTCTCATTAACGACACGCTCGACTACTCGAAAATCGAAGCCGGCCGTGTGGAATTGGAGCACCAACCCTTCGATCTCGTCGCGTGCGTTGAAGAAGCCATCGATCTCCTTCGTCCCCACGCCGGTCAGAAGGCCCTCGGCCTGACCCATCTTGTGGCGTCCGACGCTCCGCGCATGATCGAGGGCGACGCTTCCCGTCTTCGCCAGATCCTCGTGAACCTGCTTGGCAACGCCATCAAGTTCACCGATCGCGGCGGGGTCCTGCTTGAGGTGCGCGTCGAGTCGGTCGTGGCCGACGAGGTCAGGGTGGTGTTTAGCATCACCGACACCGGCATCGGCATTCCGAAGGATCAACAGTCCCGCCTTTTTGAGCATTTTTCCCAGGCCGACGCCTCCATCACCCGCACGTATGGAGGCACCGGGCTCGGCCTCGCCATCAGCCGTCGGCTCGCCGAACTGATGGGCGGCACCATCTGGGTTGAAAGCGAACCGGGGCGAGGATCGACTTTTCACGTGGGCATTCGCGCCCCCGTGGTCATTGACGAGGAGCTTCACGACCACGCCACCTGTCTGAGGATCTTGACCGGCCGCCAGGTCCTGATCGTCGCCGACCAGCCCCTTCGGACAACGATCGAACATTATGCGCGCCAAGCCGGGCTGACGATCCTCTCCGTGACGGATGCCGGTGCCGCCCTGGATCATTTGGCGGCCGGCGTGGCTTGCGATCTGATAGTATCCGATCCTCACATACAAGGTATGGATGGGCTGGATTTCACGCGTCAGCTTCAGTCTCGCGGCCTCAAGTCCGTCCCGCTGCTTGCGATGAACCGCGTCGGAACCCTTTCCGATGCCGCCGCGCCTCGTTTTTATCAGCTGATGGCCTCGTTGATGTCTTCGTCGGAGCCATCATCTCCGGTCAAGATCCTCACGAATCCCGACCGTCCCGGTGACTCGATGCCGTTGTCCATCCTGATGGCCGAGGACAACACCGTGAACCAACGTGTCGCCCAGCTCACTCTGCGGCGTCTTGGCTACGAAGTGGAAATTGTTTCGGACGGCGCCGAGACGCTCGACGCGCTTCAGCGCCGTGCCTTCGATGTCATTCTGATGGACGTGCAAATGCCGGGGATGGGCGGCTTGGAGGCCACCACACGCATCCGCGCCCTGCCGGCTCATCAGACCCGCCCTTGGATCATCGCGCTCACCGCCGGCGCGTTCGAGGAGGATCGCCTCAACGCCTTCCGCGCCGGCATGAACGACTTCCTGAGTAAACCGCTCCGCATGGATCTCCTTAAAGCCGCTCTTCACCGCGCCTGGCAGGCC
This sequence comes from Opitutaceae bacterium, assembly GCA_024711005.1. Taxonomy (GTDB): domain Bacteria; phylum Verrucomicrobiota; class Verrucomicrobiia; order Opitutales; family Opitutaceae; genus Rariglobus. Next base: position 10,160 of record JANJTQ010000014.1, read on the forward strand.
TTGAAGACCCTCGGCCCCGAAACCCAATAGACCCGTTCAACGCAGCGATGCCAACGCGTCCGTGATCGGCACGTCGTGTCGTTTTCGCTCCAGAAAATAGCTGACTTCCGTGTAGCCCGCCGCCTGTAGCGTACGCAGCGCGTCGGCGTAACCGTCGCCCACGCGAAGCGGGGTGTGGGCGTCGGCCCCCAAGACCACGGGAATGCCGCGTTCGCGCATCAGTACCAGTTGGGCGGGCGAGGGATTCATCTCGGGCAATGCCTTGAACACTCCGCTGGTATTGAGCTCCATTGCCACCCCGGTTGCCGCGATACGATCCAGCGCCCGGAGAACATGCGGTCGCACCTTCTCGAAATCCCACTGCCCCGGCGCCTCGTTCTTGATCAGGTCCGGATGCGCGAGCGTGTCGAACAATCCGCTTTCGGCGGAAAGCGCCAGATGCTCGTAGTAGGTTTGCTGATACGTCGCCAAATCTCCGCGGTAGAATAACGCCCGGTAGTCGCGCATCTGATAATGCACCGAGCCCAGCACGTGGTGAAGCGGCACGCGCGCGTGCAACTCCTTCAGCCAGGGCTCTACGCCGGGATAATAGTCGCTCTCCAAGCCAAGGCGCACATCCACCCGTCCCATAAACGTCTCGCGCGCCCGGGCGACCATCGCCACGTAGTCCTCGAACTCCTCCGGCGCCATGCGGACCTCCGCCGCAAAGCCGCCCGGCAGCGGACAATGGCAGGTGAAAATGATGCCCTTCAGTCCGCGCGACTCGGCCATTGCCGCGTACTCCTCGGGTTCGCCCACTGCGTGCCCGCATAACGGCGTGTGAGAGTGGGATTCGTAAAGTAAAGGCACGGACATCGCTCCATCGTGAGACATTGGGCTCAACCTGCGCAGTAAAAAGTTTCGTGCAAGAGGGCGTCGCGCGCCGCCGGTCTGCTTTCCATCAGTTTTCTATCACCGCCACTCCCGGTTTCCCGATCGATGAATCCATCGAATCCTTGGGAACCACGCTCAAACTCCCCGCACAATTCGAGCGCGCCCGCACCGAAATCGAAACCCGCCTCCCTCCCATCAAAGTAACCCAATAGGTTACTCTTTCTCCGTCCGTTTTCCCCCATCCGTAAATCGTAGGCCGCCTGCTTGCAGGCGCATCCATCAGTCCCCTGTCATGAGCACCAAAATCAAAGTTATCTTTCATAGCATTCACGGTCACGTTTACAAACTGGCCGAAGCCGTCGCCGAAGGCGCTCGCTCGGTCGCCGGCACCGAGGTCGAACTCCTGCAGGTTGCGGAAACGCTTCCGGATTCCGTTCTCGAAAAGATGGAGGCGATCGAAGCCAAAAAGACATTCGCCCATATCCCGGTCGCCGACCCGAAGAAACTCGCCGAAGCCGACGGTATCCTCTTTGGGACCGGCACGCGCTACGGTAGCGCAACCGCCCAGATGCAGGCATTCCTCGACGCGACCGGAGGGTTGTGGGTAAAGGGCGCCCTTGTCGGCAAAGCCGGCGGGATCTTCGTCTCCACGGCGACCCAGCACGGCGGCCAGGAGACGACAATCATTGGCATGCAGACGTTCCTTTTCCATCAAGGCATGGTTGTTGTCGGTGTTCCCTACGCCGCGCAGGAACTCAACAACATGGACGAGATCAGCGGCGGCTCTCCGTATGGAGCAGGCACGCTCGCCGGCGGGGACGGCTCGCGTCAGCCCACCGCCAACGAACTCGCCATCGCCCGTTACCAAGGCAAACACACCGCCGAAATCGCCGCCAAGCTCGCCGCGAAATAACCCGCCATTCCGAACGGTGCGGGGGCGCGAGCGACCCGTGCCGGACCTCTGGAATCGTTCTCGTTCTCGTACTCCTACTCGTTCTCCTCTTCTTTCGTATCCCGTCTCTCACCCACACCCTCTGCCATCTCGAGAACGAGTAAGTGTAGGAAAACGAGAACGATTTTTGACAACCATGCATCTCCACGACACCACGCACACACTTCGCATGGGCGCACCTCTCACGAAAGCCCGCGGCGTCGTGATTCTTCTTCACGGACGCGGCTCTTCCGCCGAGGACATCGCCGGTCTCGCCCACGTCTTCGATGCCACCGACTTCGCCTACCTCGTTCCCAGGGCTGCCAACAACACGTGGTATCCACACCGCTTCCTTGTCCCGCCCTCGCAAAACGAGCCCTGGCTCTCCAGCGCGTTGGCGGTGATCGATACGCTGGTCGCCGAAGCCCGTGCCGCCCGCATACCGTATGAACGCATGGGGCTTGCCGGTTTTTCCCAAGGCGCCTGTCTGGCCTTGGAATTCACCGTCCGTCATCCGCGGCGTTACGCCTTCGTCGCCGGGCTCAGTGGCGCGTTGATCGGTCCCACCAGTACGGCGCGTGATGCCATCGACCTCAGAGGCACTCCTGTTCTCCTCGCCTGCGCCGAGCACGACGCCCACATCCCGATCGAATACCTTGAGCACAGCGCGGCGGCGTTCACGGTCTTCAACGCCGAAGTCACCAGGCACATCTTTCCCGGTTCCGCCCACACGATTTACCGCGAAGAAATCGACTGGTTAAAATCCCAAGTGGCCGACCTGCCTCGCGTCGCTTGATCTCGGCGTGCCCGCGATTCGTCCGAGGCGTAACGATGCAGTCGGACTCACGTAGCAGCCGAGGTTGCCGTGCTCCTCTTGAACTCACATATACCGACTCGGAACCGGTTCGTCGCAGTCCTTACACTCGTAGGCGTGGATGCTTGCGGCGGAATCGCTCCAGAGCGGCAGGTTATCACGACGCCAGCTTTTCGTTTCCACGATGTCCTGCTGCACGGCGGGATCACGGGCGTTGAGCAGGAGACGATTGAGCGCGCAGTAGAGGACATCCTCGGGACTGACGTGCAGAGACTCGGCGTAACGTTCAAGCGCATCGCGCTCTGCCATTTCGAGATGAAGTTTGATCGCGGACATAATACCTCCATTTTGGGGTTAGGGTGGCGTTGCAGAACGTAGTCTAATACCAGATGGCCTCCGCGACAAGAGGACCCGTTTGTAACCGCCCCGTCATTTGGCTGTCCGCGCGTAACGCCGATACGGTTATCGCAAGCGCACTGACATCGGCGCAGTCGGTTCGATCACCCCAAAACTCCACAAGATCCGCTCCTCCGTTTCTGGACCCTCCCCGCATGCCCGCCGAGACGCCTCGTATTCAGATCCTTTGCCTCACCAACAGCCCCGAAGAGAGCGCACGTATCCGTGATCTGCTGGCCCGGGAAGGATTGAACGCCGTCCTCACCCCTGTTGCCGGCGGCAACGATTTTGAAGCATCGCTGACCAACGGAACGTTCGATGTCATTCTGACCGACTACACCGTTCCGGATTACGACGGATTGTCGGCGCTGCGCTTTGCAAAAAAACAACAGCCGGCCGTTCCCGTCATCGTGTTTTCCGGTTCGCCGGGGGACGAGGTCGGGGTGCGGTGCATCAAGGAGGGTGCGACGGATTTCCTTCCGAAAAACCGGCCCGACTTAATCGCCCCCGCCATCAAATGTGCGTTGGACAAAGCTGCGGACGAGCGAAACCGGCGTCAGTCCGAGATGGCCCTGCGTGAAAGCGAAGAACGTTTCAGGCAACTGGCCGAACGGATCGGAGATGTTTTCTGGAGCGCGACACCGGACGGTCAAAAGCTCAACTATGTGAGCCCGGCGTTCGAGCA
>JANJTQ010000118.1 GCA_024711005.1 Opitutaceae bacterium
CTGCGACCTGCCGCTCAAAAACTTCCCACCCGGCGAACATGTCATCCACGCCGTCCCCTTCGATGTACAGGGAGGTCCGAAGCGCTCCGATTGCGGAGCAATCGTGTTTCGATCCATGGTCAACACTCAGGGCAGCTTGCGCGAACTGCCGGTCAGTCTGCGAATCCCGCTCCAATGCAAGATCCGCGCGGCTTACTTCCTGCACGGCTGCGGCTACGCCAAGCACCTTCACCCTTTTGCCACCTATACATTCTACAACGGGAAAAAAATCGTGGCCGCCATACCCCTGGTTTCGCTGGGCGCCCCCCTGCCCGATGTTCCCCGCCGGCAGACATCGAAAAGGGAGAAGCCGCCCGAAGCCAACATTCAAGACTGGTGGCCCGACTTCCCGCATCAAGATTTCCCCGGTGCGCGCAGGGTTCCCGTTCAGAGCCATGACGAAACCGACAGCCCGCAGCCCAGCGTCTTTCTCTACACGCTCCAGTGGATCAACCCCTCACCCTCCACCCCGGTGAGTCATCTCGATATCACCGTGGATCCCACCCAGTCCACCACGCTTGGCCTGCTCGGTCTCACGCTACTGCATCCCTGACCGGCCGCCGGCCGGACACGCAATCCCCCGCCCATATCCGGATTCCGGATACAGCGGAACGCGACTCCGCGGATCCTCCGCGCCGGGACGAAGCGAACGTTTAAACAAAGCTCTCTAAAACCCGTTTTTCTCCAAAACAGTCCTCCCCTTGGAGCGAGCCGCGGTTACTCTCTTCATCACCCCGCCCCGCCGCTCGTGAGACTCCTTTTTCGAACGCCCCCAGGACCGCGACTCCCCCGCGACCTCCGTCTTTCCCCCCGCCGCAAGGCCCGGCGGGGGTTCGCCCTGTTGATCACCATCACATTTCTGGCATTTTTGGTGTTGTTGCTGGTTTCACGGGCCGCATTGACCCGGGTGGAAACTCAAATCGCCGGCAACAACCAGCACCTTGCCCAAGCCCGGCAAAACGCCCTCCTCGCGCTCAACATCGCCGTCGGCGAATTGCAAAAATACACCGGTCCCGACCAGCGCACGACCGCGCGGTCCGACATGGACGCGACGCTGGTTCCCGCAACGACATCCACGCCCATAACAACCAGCGGCCGCTGGCTCGGCGCATACGGCAACGGAGCCGTCGCCGACTACACCATGGTGCCCACCGCCGTCTCGACCGCCGTCGTCAACGCCTCCGATGCAAAGGGCAGCCAGGCGAAACTTCTCAACTGGCTCGTCAGCGGCAACGAAGGCACGACCTTCGACCCCGCCTCCGATATCGGTCCGGCCGGCAACATCACCACCCCGCCAACCCGGTTTCAATTCATCCCGCACGGGACCGTCTCCGGCCTCGCCGCCGGTGTCGACGCACTCACGACAACCCTCACCATCGCCGACAAGGACAACACCGCCCATCCCGCCCGCCTGCTCGTCGGCCCCGCCACCGTCGGCGATTCGCTCGCCGACCACGTGGTCGCGCCTTTGCGCACCATCGAGGCCATCACGCCCGGACAGGGTGACGATCCCGTGACCATCGGACATTATGCGTGGTGGATAGGCGACGAAGGAACCAAGGCCCGCATCAATCACCCCTCGCCGACGCGCGCGCAGGCTCCCCTCGCCTTCGCCTCCGCCCAGCGCGCCGCCATCGAACTGGTTGACGCCGTCAACCCCTCCGCCGCCGCGACACTCGACCCCATCGACATGCTCGGTGGCGCCTATGCCCCGGACCACAACAACATCCCCCGACTGCTCTCGCCCGGGCAACTGCCCATGCTCGCCCCCTCCCAACTCGCCGCGATCCGTCGGGCAACCCGGTATCGCTACCACGACCTCACCGCTTTCTCCTCCTCGCTACTCGCCGATGCCTACGCCGGGGGACTCAAAAAAGATCTCTCCTCCGTGCTGGCGACAGGCTCGGCCGTGCCCGCCGACGACACCCCGATTTTCCAACCCGAGGGCGCGCTTGATTTCGGCCTGCCGACTTGGGGGCAATTGCGCTCCTTCGCCGGCACCACCTCCCCCGACTCCGGACTGAAGCCGCGCATCTCCACCCCGACGCAGGGCGGGCTCTCGCCGATCATGACCTATGCGGCCTTGGGCTTTCAATATGTGGCGCCGGAAGGCGACTCCGACGGAGCACCCGTGAGGCTGGCCATTTATCCCTTGGTCGTGCTGTGGAACCCCTACACCACGCCCATCGCCGCCTCCGATTACGAGTTCGGCATGCAATGGCGAGGGACCAATCGCAGCTGGATTCAACTCCAGTCATCCACCGAAGACGCATCCGGAACGGAGACCTGGAACGTCAAGGAGACCCGCAGTCTTCAAAAAGCGGGTGGCACGAGGACGACCGGCACCGATGGCACGTATTTCCGCTTCAAGATCACAACTGAAGCCCTGCCGGCTGGGCAAAGCATCATCTATACCCTGCAAAGCGGGGACAGCGGCGTGGATTATTCGGCACCGGCGACCGATGTTCCATCGAACACACTCAGAAGAGGATTCAACCCCGTCGGGCATGTCCTGCTGTCTTCGTCCTTGGTAATCGGAGCGACCGAGACCGGCCGCGATTTCCGGGTGGCGGTGAACCGCAACGACTCTTCGGCCGCAAAAACGATCCCTGGTACACTGACCTATTCATTCATCGGAACCAGCAACATGAATGGAACCAGCGGAGAGGTCTGCGCCTATCTCGGTGACGTCGTCAAAACACAACCGACGGGCTTCGACGTCACGACAGGCGACAAGCGCTGGTATCAGTTCCTCTCCCGCTTTTCTCCCGGGACCAGTCCGGCATATTCCAACGGCTCGGGGCTGTTGCAGGGGCCCGCCCCGCTCACCATCCCCACCGGACCGGTTTTCTCGATGGTCATCAAAGCCAACTTTGGCGGCACTTCCACACCCGTGCGCTGGCTGGCCCAAAGTAATCCGCGTGCGCTTTTGATCACGCGCAACCCGCGGCCGTTCGGCGTTACCGGCGACGGTATCGACAGCGTGCCTCCCGGCTTCAACGCCACTTCCTCGACCCCCAGCTGGCCGCTGTTGGTCGTGAGCGACGACGAACCCGCCACCGCCGGACCGCCCCGCGACGCGGCGGCCCAAGGGGGCGCAATCGACGCCCCGCGGGTAGAATTCCGCCCCCCCCCTAAGCCCCGAAGGA
>JANJTQ010000020.1 GCA_024711005.1 Opitutaceae bacterium
GCCCGCCTCCAACCCGGCCCCGTCCGATCCCGCCCGCAAACCGCTCGTTGTTCATCTGATCGCCAACGCCCATCTCGATCCGGTCTGGCTCTGGAACTGGCAGGCGGGGGCGGACGAGGCGCTGGCCACGTTTCGTTCCGCGGCGGATCGTTGCGACGAGTATCCGGAACTTCTCTACACGCGCGGCGAGGCCTGGCTCTACGACGTCGTGGAGCGCCATGATCCGGCCTTGTTCGCACGGGTAAAACGGCTTCACGCCGCCGGGCGCTGGTCCATCGCCGCGGCCCAGTGGGTGCAGCCCGATGCCAATCTTCCGACGCTGCCCGGCTGGCGGAAACAGCTCGAAATCGGCCGGCGCTACTTTCTCGAAAAGTTCAACGCCCGTCCGACCGTCGCCTACAACGTCGACTCGTTCGGACACCCCGCCACATTGCCCGACATCCTCGCCGACGCCGGGCTGCGTGGTTATGTTTTCCATCGACCGGAGGCCCACCAGCTGGCGCTCCCGGCGCAGACCTTCCGTTGGCGCGGTCCTCGCGGCGGAGAAGTCACCGGCTTTCGCATCGCCCCCTGCTACGTCACCCGCAGTCATGATTTGCACGGGCAAATCATGCTCAGCGCTGAGGCCGCCAATCCGGGACTCGGCCACACGATGTGTTTCTTCGGGCTCGGCAATCATGGCGGCGGACCATCGAAGGCGGTCATCGAGTGGATCCTTGCCCATCGCGATGACTATCCCGGCATGGAGCTGCGTTTCAGCACGGTCGAGGCGTTCTTCGACGCGGTCGCCTCCTCCGGGGTCGAACTCCCCGTGCTCGACGACGAGCTGCAGTACACGTTCCCGGGCTGCTACAGCGTCATGCACGACGTGAAACAGCGGCAGCATCGCGGCGAACTCCGTCTCGCCGACGCCGAGGCCACGCTCGCCAAATTTTCCGCCCACGTGCCGGACGTCGCTCGTCGCGTCGAAGCGGTCGATCAGGCCTGGCGCGACCTGGCGTTCACTCAATTTCACGACATCCTCGCCGGCACCAGTATTGCATCGGCCTGCGTCGATGTGGCTGCGATGCACGGACGCGCCTCGATTGTCGCGGAAGAAACATTGTTTACCGCCACGCGTCGTTGGGCGCGCGACACGCTGCCCTCGCTCAACGAGCACCAGTTGATCGTGTTCAACCCGAACGACGCCGCGTTCGACGGCTATGTCGAAGCCGAGCCGTTTTTGGATCACGACGACTGGAACGACCGCTGGCTGTCCACGCTCGACGGAACGCCGGTGCCCTTTCAGTTGATCGAGCCCGAGGCGAACGTCGGCGTGATGATCCACCGTATCCTGTTTCCTCTTACACTGCCGGCGCGCGAAGCAGCCCAACTCGTGGTGCGCACCGGTCCGCCGAAAAACCCGGCGGCGGAACCGGGCGTCGGTAAGGCCGCGGCCCGGATCGACGGCGATTTGTTGAGCAACGATCTCCTCACGCTGCGCCTGGGCGAGGGTGGCATTTGTTCACTCGTGGAGGCGGGCGAGGAGTTGCTCGGCGACGGCGGAGTGGGATTGCACTTGCGAGCAGACGGCGGCGACACCTGGTGCATGCACCAATCCGGTTTTGCCGAACCGGTATCCGCACGCCTCGGCGGCCTGCGTTGGATCACCGAGGAGGCGGGACCGTTGCGCGTCCGCGCCTTCGCCGACGGCGAGCTTGGTCGCACGCGAGTGCGCTGGGTGGTCGAGTTGGCGGCGGGCCGATCCGAAGTCGTGCTTCGTTTGCAGGTCAACTTCGGCGAGGCGCATCAGCTCTTGCAAATGCCGGTGGCGCTGGCGTCGGCACCGCAAAGCCGGCGCGATGGTCTGGCGGGAGGCGCGGTCGAGCGCGGGCTGACGTTCACCGAATGGCCGTTTCAGGGTTGGGTGTCGCTGCGGACAGGCGGCCGTAGCCTGAGTCTGGTTACGCCCGATGTTTACAGTGTGAGCGTCAACGACTGCTGCTTGCAACCGACGCTGTTGCGCTCGCCCTTGTCTGCCTGGTTTGGCGACAAGACCCTCAAGCCCGCCTCGGGTCGGCGGCATACGGATCAAGGCATGCACGAGTTCACCTTTGTGCTGCGCGTGGATACGGCCGTGACCGATACGGATCTCGATGCCAGGCATCAGCAGCTGGCTTCGCCGCTGATCACGTTCGATCGCTATGAAGGCATGAATCGTCCGCCGTGGGGCGACGACCTGCCGCGTCGGCTGTGGACGCCTGACGCGATCTGGGCCAACAAGCAGGGGCAATATCCCGCAAGGATGTCTATGTAATCGGCGCCTGCGACGCGCTGCCGGAAGGCGCATTTCGCCCTAGTCAGCTTCAACGGAGCGGCGCTCCGAAGAGCGCGGAATGCTAGTATCGCCGCTCGTGCGGCCGGGCATCGCTCCCCTTCAACGGGGCCGCGCTCCGAAGAGCGCGGAATGGCGCGGATCCGAAGTCCGGTGCCAGCGGTCGGCTGACTACAACGGGGCCGCGCTCCGAAGAACGCGGAATGCCGACGGCGTTGCGCACGCCGTCCGCGACCATGCTTCAACGGGGCCGCGCTCCGAAGAGCGCGGAATGCACTCCGGCGAATCACCGCGATGATTCCCGCCTTTTCGCTTCAACGGGGCCGCGCTCCGAAGAGCGCGGAATGAGGAACGGAAGGTGCGTTTGACGCTGCGCGTGCGATGCTTCAACGGGGCCGCGCTCCGAAGAGCGCGGAATGGCGCCAAGCTCACGACGACACCCGTGACCCTCGCCGCTTCAACGGGGCCGCGCTCCGAAGAGCGCGGAATGGGCCGCGCTGGTGGCAGGCTTCTCGGCTGCGATCAACAAAGCGCTTCAA